>NZ_DATMGA010000057.1:0-22326 GCF_035555955.1 Eoetvoesiella sp.
ACAGAACTCGGACGAACGGCCAGCCCCCGGCTGGCCGTAAACGCCGTCCTCAAACAGCTGTTCGCTTGCACCCCGAAAACGGCCGCCGCCATGGCTTGCTCCAACTTCGCTTACCGGCACAGGCACGCCACGGCCTCATGACTGGAATTAGTGACGACGCATCCTCGCAGCGAACCGCGTTCTAGCGAGTAGGCTGAGGCCTACTTTTGGAGCGTCGGTATTGGTGGAAGCCGAACGCGCTACGCCAAAGCAGCGCTCAAATTGTAGGTACCAATAGGTGTGGGAGGGCGGGAAAAGTTTTGGCCGATTTTGAGCAAGCCGGCTGGGCGAGGCAAATCGGGAGGCAAGCGAGCGGCTGTTCGAGCGCGGCGTTTACGGATACCCAGTGGGTATCCGTTCGCGCGAGTTCCGCGAGCGCCCGATTTGGCTTGACCGGGCGGGAAGCTCCGGCGCAGCCGGAGCCGCAGCGATTGAGGCCAAAACTTTTCCCGCCCTCCCGCACCGGGTTAAAAACTCAACCAACACCGGTTCAAGAGTTCAACAGCATCGAGTTAAGAACCCAACCAATACCGGCTAAAGAACTCAATCTCCACCCACCACCTTTCTGAGTACCGCAGAAAAATCGCGGGCGTTCTTGAAGCCTACCACTCGTAAATTTTCCATCTGCCTGCCCTTCGCGTCGAAGAACATGATCCCCGGCGGCCCGAACAACTTGAAACGCTTCAGCAGCGCCTGGTCCGCCGGCGTGTTCTTCGTCACATCCGCCTGCACCAGCACCATCCGCGACATCAACTGCGCCACTTGCGGATCGGTGAACGTAAAGCGCTCCATCTCGATGCACGACACGCACCAGTCAGCGTAGAAGTCCAGCATCACAGGCCTGTCCGTGCCCGCCAGCAGCTTGTCCAGTTCCTCCACTGAACCCACGCGCGTAAACGCCGTTTTATAGGTAGCGGGAGCCGCCGCATTTCCCGTGCCGGCCGCTGCGCCATTCGACGCAAACGGCGCCAGGGGCCGCAGCATGTCGCGCCCGCCGGCCAGCAGCCCCAGCAACTGCAAGGCCGCCCAGAACGCCAGCATCAGCCCCACGGCCCGCCAGGCGGCAAGGCCGGCCTGACGTTTCGAGGAAATCTCGCCGCCGGCCACGCGCCAAGGGGCGAACGCACCCATGAGCAGCGCAGCGCACAGCGCCAGGAAGGACCAGCCCACAATGGCCACCCAAACAGGCAGCACCGGATTCACCATCCACCATGCGGTGGCCAGCAGCAGCATGCCGAACAGGCGCTTGACGCCGTCCATCCAGGGCCCGGCCTTGGGCAGCAAAGCGCCCGACGTCGCGCCCAGCACCAACAGCAGCACGCCCTGGCCCCAGGCCATGGCAAACAGCGCACTGCCGCCAAGGACCACATTGCCTGTCTGCGATATGAAAAGCAGCACGCCGGCCAGGGGGGCGGCCACGCACGGCCCCACGATGAGGGCCGACAGCATGCCCATGACGAAAGCGCCGCCGAACCGGCCGCCGGGTATTCTGGCCATTTTGTCGTTCAATGAAGACTGAACGCCCACCGGCGCCTGGAAGGTGAACACGTCGAACATGGAAAGCGCCAGCAGCGCCAGCACCACCGCAAAAATACCCAGGGCCCAGGGCGTCTGCAGCCAGGCGGAAAGGCCAGCGCCAGCCAGGCCGGCCGCAATGCCCAGCACGGTGTACACCACCGACACACCCAATACGTACACGGCGGCCAGGGCCAGGCCGCGCAGACGGGACTTGCCGGCCCGCTGGCGCGCGTCGCCGGCCACCACGGCCAGCACAATAGGCGCCATGGGCAGCACGCACGGCGTGAAGGTAAGCAACACACCCAGAAGCAGGCACAGGCCCACCACCTTCAGCCACCCCGCCCCCGCCAGGAACGAGGCCAGATCCACGTCGCCTATGTCCAGGACGTTGGACGCCGGATCGGCGGAACCGGTTGCGACACCTGGAGCTGCCTGCCCGGCGCTGCTTGCGGCCGAACTACCTTGGGCGGCGGCGCCCAGAATGCCAGGCAGGCCGCGCCCGCCCGCCGCATCGGGAGACGGCGCGCTCATGGCGCCCGACGCCTGGGGCGTTTCATCGCGGGCCGCGGGAACACTGGCCACTGCGCCCGATCCGCTCAAGGCGTATCCCTGCGCGGTGGGGGTCAAAGTTACCGTGCTGGTCATCGGCGGATAGCAAAGCCCCGCGTCGGCGCAACCCTGGCCTGTCACGGACAGCGTCAGCGGCTGCGAAGCGCCGGCCTTGACCGGAATGCTGACGGTGATCTGGTTGTGATAGACCTCGAGATTGCGGTCGAAGGTTGGGTCGTACTTGACGATGCCATGCGGGTACACCGGCGGCCCAAGCCGGGCCGGCTCGGGCGCCAGGGCGAACTGGAACCGTTCGCGGTACATGTAGTAGCCCTTGGCGATCCGGAAATGCACATCCACCCGGTCGGGCGCGCCCATGGCCGCTGAAAAGACGAACGCCACCTTGGGGTCGAGGAAATCGTCTTCGGCCTGCGCGTTGCGCCCATACAGGGCGGCGAACACCATCAGAAGCAGCGCCAGCATTGCCAGCAGGCGAGACATGGCGGAGAAAACTGGCTGGCGGACGCGGCCGCCGGTCGGATGCTGCATGAGTCTTGTTCCCAGTAGCGGCGCTTGCAAAGCGTTGCGCCGCGGTTAATGCAAGAAAGCGGAAGCGCCGTCACGGTCGATCACGGCACGGCATGGAATCATTGCGCCACGGTCTGCTGGCGCACCCATTCGAGGTAGGGCTCCGAACCGCCCACGACCGGCACCACGAGGATTTCGGGCACTTCGTAAGGATGAAGCTGGGTCAGCCTTGCGGTAAGCGCCGGCAGCAGCGCCCGGGCGGTTTTGATCGTCAGGGGAATCTCCTCGGTTCCTTCCATGACGCCCTTCCACATATACATGGACAGGCTGGGCGCTCCCAGGTTCACGCAGGCCGCCAGGTTTTCCTCGATGAGGACATGCGCGATGCGCTTGGCCAGCAGCAGGTCGGGCGCGTTGCTTAGAACCAGCACGACGTCGTGCGCCATATTCTTTCCATACAAAGCGGATAACGGCCCATTTTAGCGTCACCCGCCGAATGCCGCGCCAACGCCGGCTTCAGGGCTCGAAGCCACCGGATACAAGAAGGTACAATCTGCACAGCTTGCGGCGCAAGCCTTTTCAATCTCAATCTGGTGCACACCGCCCCGCCGGCGGCCTTCCAGGAAACGCTTTTGGCCAACCACAGATTCGTCAAACATCTTATCGGCATCCTCATCGCAATCGCGGGGTTCTTCGTGGCCACGACGGCCACGGCGGAAAACCTGATTGTTTCACGCGGCATGCTGGAAGACAAAGCCGGCACATTGACCATAGCACAGGCCGCCGCCAGCCAGTTCACCCCCACGGGGCCGACGCTTGCCCAAGGCTATTCCGACTCGGTATATTGGCTGCGCCTGCGAGTACGCCGCCCCTCGACGGGCAGCAAGGTCGTATTGAGCATAGGCCCGGCCCAGCTCGACGAAGTGCGCCTCTACGAGCGCGACGCCGGCGACCCCAGGGAATGGATCACCCGCGTCACCGGCGACCGCTATGCCTACGACGACCGCGACCGCGGCGACATCGCCTTGGGCTTCGCGGTCGACGTGCCCACCGCCGAGAGAACCTTCTACCTGAGGATAAAGAGCGCAAGCACGCTTCAAGCCACGGTGGAAGCCCTGGAGCCGCAACAGGCCAATCGCCAAAGCAGACGCGCCGATCTCGTGCGCAATATCTTCATCGGGCTCATGCTGTGGGCGCTGATATGGGCCATAGACCACTACCTCGTGGAGCGCGAACCCGCCGTCGGCCTGTTCGCCCTGCATCAAAGCGTCTACATACTCTACGGCCTGGGCGCCACCGGCAATCTCGCGCCGTTCGCGCCTTACGATTGCCCGCAATTGGCCGACTGGCTGAGCAATATTGCGGCCTGCGCCGCATCGTTCACATTCCTGCTGTTCAGCAGGGCGCTGCTGAAACTGTATGCGCCGCCGTTGCTGCGCGGCTTCTACCTGTTTTTCCTGGCGTTTCCCATTCAACTTGCCGCCATGGCTTTCGGCTACACGCAATCGGCCTTGAGCCTGGGTTCGGCGGTTTCCCTTGCGGGCGCCTGGTATTGCGTGGCCCTGGCCTTTGCGGCCAGGCAAGAGCAGGTTCCCAGCCGAAACGCGCTGCGGGCGGTCTACATCGTGCTTGCCCTTTTTGCCACGGTGTTCAGCTTTTCCGATTTCGGCTGGTTCACGCTTGTCGACCTGTGCGCTCGAAGGGAGTGGGCCCTTATCACCCAGGGAATCGCCAGCAGCGGTCTGATATGCACTGTGCTGTACATGCGCCTGCGCCAGTCGCGCAAAGACGCGCAGCAATCGGCCGTGACGCTGGCGTTGTCGCAACAAGCACTGGAAATCGAACGCGCGCACAAAAAGCAGGCGCAAGTGCACGCGCGCACCGACTACCTGACCGGGCTATGCAACCGGCGCCATTTCGTGGAACTGGCCGAACGCGAACTTGCTCAGGCGACAGCCAGCGGAAAACCCTTGTCCCTGCTGATGATGGACGTCGACCATTTCAAGACGGTCAATGACACCTGGGGCCATCAGGGCGGCGATGCCGTGCTTCGGCAAGTTGCCGCCAGGATCCGCGGCGCCTTGCGCGAACAGGATATCCTGGGCCGCATCGGCGGCGAGGAGTTCGCCGCCGTGCTGATCGGCGCCGACAAGGGTCTGGCGCTTGAAATAGCGCAGCGGATACGCGCCACAATCGCCGATACCGTCGTCGCCCTGCCAAACGGCCAGTCGGCGCGCATCACCCTGTCGCTGGGCCTCACCCAGCTCAGCGAACACGACGCCAGCCTGGACGATTTGCTTCACAAGGCCGATGCAGCCTTGTATCGCGCCAAGGACTCGGGGCGCGACATCGTCGTGGCGGCTTAGGGCCTGTTGAAAGCCTTGCGGAAAACCCCGCCCTCGCACACCGGCGCAGGAACCCGCGCTTCCCGCATAGGGCCTAAAACAAAACCCCGCGCACCTTATCGGTGAACGGGGTCTTGGGAACCAGGCTGGCGCCGGCGCCAAGCGCCGGCCTGCTGTCTTTTATTCGGCGTCGTCGGCTTCTTCAACCTGGGGGCGGTCGACCAGTTCCATGAAAGCCATGGGAGCATTGTCGCCTTGGCGGAAGCCCATTTTCAGGACGCGGGTGTAGCCGCCGTTGCGCTCTTTGTAGCGCGGGCCGATTTCGGCGAACAGCTTGATCACGGCGTCGCGGTCGCGCAGGCGGGCGAATGCCAGGCGCTTGTTGGCCAGCGTGTCTTCCTTGCCCAGCGTGATGAGGGGCTCGACGACGCGGCGCAGTTCCTTGGCCTTGGGCAAGGTGGTCTTGATGGCTTCGTGGGTAAGCAGCGAAACCGCCATGTTGCGGAACATGGCAAGGCGATGGCTGCTGGTGCGGTTCAGTTTACGTAGTCCACTACGGTGACGCATGATATTTCCTTTGAATCTTGATAACAGCAAACAAGGGATTGCCCCGTATCTGCCATAAGTTGACCGGCTCTTCTATCAACTTGCGTTGCGGGCCGGGTGGGAAAAGAACGGGACTTTAACACATGGCCAAAGCCCCGCACAAATTACGGACGCTCCAGACCAACGGGCGGCCAGTTCTCGAGCTTCATGCCCAGGGTCAGGCCGCGTGCGGCCAGGACTTCCTTGATTTCGTTCAGGGACTTGCGGCCCAGGTTGGGAGTCTTGAGCAGTTCGTTTTCGGTGCGCTGGATGAGATCGCCGATGTAGTAGATGTTTTCGGCTTTCAGGCAGTTGGCCGAACGCACGGTCAGTTCGAGGTCGTCGACCGGACGCAGCAGCACGGGGTCGATCTGCTGCTGGGCATGCGCCGGAGCGCCGCCTTCGTAGGATTCGCCGGCGCCTTCAAGTGCGGCAAACACCGAGATCTGGTCCATCAGGATGCGGGCCGATTGGCGCACTGCTTCCTCGGGCGAAATGACGCCGTTGGTTTGGATGTCGAGAATCAGCTTGTCGAGGTCGGTGCGCTGTTCGACGCGGGCGCTTTGCACGGCATAGCTGACGCGGCGCACGGGGCTGAACGAAGCGTCCAGGACGATGCGGCCAATGGTATGGGCGCGGTCGTCGGCCAGGGCGCGCACATTGCCGGGCACATAGCCGCGGCCTTGCTCGACCTTGATATGCATTTCGAGCTTGCCGGCATCGGTAAGATTGGCGATGACGTGATCGGGATTGACGATTTCCACATCGTGAGGCAGTTCGATGTCGCTGGCGACAACGACGCCCTGGCCCTGCTTGCGCAGCACCAGCGTGACTTCCTCGCGATTGTGCAGCTTGAACACCACGCCCTTCAGGTTCATGAGGATGTCGACCACGTCTTCACGCACGCCGGCGATGGTGGAATACTCGTGCACCACGCCGGTCATCTGGACTTCGGTGGGCGCATAGCCGGTCATGGACGAAAGCAGAATACGGCGCAGGGCGTTGCCAAGCGTATGGCCATAGCCACGCTCGAACGGCTCCATGACGACGCGGGCGTGATTCTTGCCGACGGGTTCGACTTCGATAGAACGGGGTTTCAGAAAACCTTGAGACGACATGTATGTTCCTTTTCAATACCCTCGGCTCGTTACACCGATAAGGCTGACGGACAATCCGGCGCAAAGCCGGCATAGGTATCGCAACAGCCCACGACAGGGCCAAAGGCCTTGAAGTGGGCTGCGCGGCTTTACTGCATTGCCGGGTTGATGCGGCAAATTAGCGAGAATACAACTCGACGACCATCGATTCGTTGACGTCGCGGGCGACATCGGCGCGGTCGGGCACTTGCTTGAACGTGCCGCTGAACTTGCTGGCGTCGACTTCGACCCACTGGGGGAAGCCTTGGCCGGAAGCCAGATCCAGCGATTCGCGGATGCGCAGCTGCGACTTGGATTTTTCGCGGATGGTGATGACGTCGCCGGGCTTGACGATGATGGAAGCGATGTCGGCGGTGTGGCCATTCAGCTCGACCGAGCGATGGTTGACCAGCTGGCGCGCTTCGGCGCGGGTCGAACCAAAGCCCATGCGATACACGACATTGTCCAGGCGCGATTCCAGCAACTGAATCAGGGTCTCGCCGGTGTTGCCACGGCGACGCTCAGCTTCAGCGAAGTATTTGCGGAATTGCTTTTCCAGGACGCCGTACATGCGCTTGAGCTTTTGCTTTTCGCGCAGTTGCAGGCCGAAGTCGGACGTGCGCGCACCGGAGGTGCGGCCGTGCTGACCAGGCTTGGATTCGATTTTGCATTTCGAATCGAGCGAGCGGCGTGCGCTCTTGAGGAACAGATCGGTGCCCTCGCGGCGCGAGAGCTTGCATTTGGGTCCAATATAACGTGCCATTGTGCTTTCCCTTAGATGCGACGACGCTTGGGCGGACGGCAGCCGTTATGAGGCACCGGCGTGATGTCGGCAATGCTGGAGATCTTGATCCCCAAGGCATTCAGCGCGCGCACGGACGATTCGCGGCCGGGGCCGGGGCCCTTGATGCGAACTTCGAGTGTTTTGATGCCGTATTCCAGAGCAACGCGGCCGGCCGATTCTGCCGCAACCTGAGCTGCGAACGGAGTCGATTTGCGCGAACCCTTGAAACCCGCACCACCCGACGTCGCCCAGGACAACGCGTTGCCCTGGCGGTCGGTGATCGTGATGATAGTGTTGTTGAAGGACGCATGAACGTGCGCAATGCCGTCCGAAACGCTCTTCTTGATTTTCTTGCGTACGCGCGATGCGCCGCTGTTGGAAGCTTTCGCCATCTTCTAGTCCTCGATTATTTCTTCAGGGAAGCAGCAGCGCGGCGCGGTCCCTTGCGGGTGCGGGCGTTGGTACGAGTACGCTGGCCACGCACTGGCAGGCCGCGCTTGTGGCGCATACCGCGGTACGTTCCCAAGTCGATCAAGCGCTTGATCGACAGTTGTACTTCGCGACGCAGATCACCTTCGACGGTGAACGAATTGACTTGTTCACGAATGCGCTCGAGCTCGGCGTCAGTCAGATCTTTCACTTTCTTGGAGTATTCGATGCCCGAGGCTTCGCAGATTTTGCGAGCGCGGGTGCGACCAATACCAAAAATAGCGGTAAGTCCGATTTCGGCGTGCTGATGCGGCGGAATATTGATGCCAGCAATACGGGCCATGACTGTTCCTTGTTAAATCTGTTGCGTTTCGGCGCTTAGCCTTGACGCTGCTTGTGACGTGGGTCGGTGCAGATGACGCGTACCACGCCGTGACGTTTGATAATCTTGCAGTTGCGGCAGATCCGTTTTACCGATGCCATTACCTTCATGGTTGACTCCTAGTTTCCTTTAGCCGGGCCGCTTATTTAGAGCGGAAAACAATTCTGGCACGCGACAGGTCGTAGGGCGTGAGTTCCACTGTGACCTTGTCACCCGGCAGAATCCGGATGTAATGCATGCGCATCTTGCCCGAAATATGGCCCAGTACCACATGGCCGTTTTCAAGCTTGACGCGGAAAGTTGCGTTGGGCAGGTTCTCGAGAACCTCGCCTTGCATTTGTATGACGTCGTCTTTTGCCATATCTTTTCTTCTTACCGCGTAGGTAGCCCCACTCCCTTGAAGTTCGCCTTCTTGAGCAGTGAATCATACTGATGGGACATCATGTAGGCCTGAGCCTGCGCCATGAAGTCCATGGTCACCACCACGATAATCAACAGCGAGGTACCACCGAAATAGAACGGCACGTTCCAGCGCATCTGCATGAACTCAGGCAAAAGACATACCAGGGTTACATAGATGGCCCCGGACAGGGTCAGGCGCATAAGGATTTTGTCGATATAGCGCGAGGTCTGTTCGCCCGGGCGGATGCCTGGAATGAAGGCGCCGCTTTTCTTCAGGTTGTCTGCGGTTTCACGGCTGTTGAAAACCAGGGCCGTATAGAAAAAGCAGAAGAAAATGATTAAAGCCGAAAACAACGTTACGTAAAGAGGCTGGTGAGGCGCAAGCGCCGCGGCCAGGTCTCCGAGCCAGCGCATGTTCGGATTGCTGGAGAACCAGCTGGTTACCGTGGCAGGCAGCAAAATAATGGACGAAGCGAAAATGGGCGGAATGACGCCGGACATGTTCAGCTTCAGGGGCAGGTGCGAGCTTTGCCCACCGTAAATCTTGTTGCCCACCTGGCGCTTGGCGTAATTGACCGTGATACGGCGCTGGCCGCGTTCGACGAACACCACAAAATACGTAACGGCAACCACCAGAACCAGGATGAACAGCGCCGACAGCACGGACATGGAGTCGGTGCGCACCAGATCCAGCATGCCGGTGAGGGCGTTTGGCAACCCGGCGACGATACCGGCGAAGATCAGGATGGAAATACCATTGCCCAGGCCGCGTTCGGTGATTTGCTCGCCCAGCCACATGACGAACATGGTGCCGGTAAGCAGGGTAACCACCGTGGTAAAGCGGAACAACATGCCCGGGTCGATGACCAGCCCCGGCTGCGATTCGAGCGCGACCGAAATGCCCACCGCCTGAACCAGCGCAAGAAACACCGTGCCGTAGCGCGTGTATTGCGTGATCTTGCGGCGTCCCGATTCGCCTTCCTTCTTGATGGCTTCAAGGGAAGGTACCACCACCGCCATCAACTGCATGATGATGGACGCGGAGATGTACGGCATGATGCCGAGGGCGAACACCGAGAACCGCTCGAGCGCGCCACCCGAAAACATGTTGAACAAGCCGAGAATGCCGCCTTGGTTATGCTGGAACATATCGGCCAGCGCATCGGGATTGATGCCCGGCACGGGGATATGCGTTCCCAGCCTATAGACCACCAGGGCGAGGATCAGGAACACGACACGGCGCTTGAGATCGCCGTACCGGGCACCCGATTTACTCTGAACCTGAGCTTTAGCCACCGTGACCCCTTAAGCCAGCGAGCCGCCGGCCGCTTCGATTGCTGCGCGGGCGCCGGCCGTAGCCGTCAGACCCTTGAGGACGACCTTGCGCGACAGTTCGCCGGACTTGATGACCTTGGCGTAACGGACTTGCTGGCCGATGACACCGGCTTGCTTCAGGACTTGCACGTCGACTTCGTCGACGGGCAGGCGCTGCAGGTCGGACAGGCGGACTTCAGCGAACAGGTGCTGGCCCAGCGGCGTGAAACCACGCTTGGGCAGGCGACGATACAAAGGCATTTGACCGCCTTCGAAGCCGACCTTGTGGAAGCCGCCCGAGCGCGATTTTTGACCTTTGTGGCCGCGGCCGGCGGTTTTGCCCAGGCCGGAACCAATACCGCGACCGACGCGGCGCTTGGCGTGCTTGCTACCGGGCGCGGGAGCCAGGGTATTCAATTGAGTTTCAGACATGCCGATTCCTTTAGGCTTCCGAGACGGCGACCAGATAATCCACCTTGCGGATCATCCCACGCACTTCGGGAGTATCGACCAACACGCTGCTGCTGTTCAGCTTGCCCAGGCCCAGGCCGCGAACGGTGTCGCGATGGGACTTCTTGGTGCCGATTACAGAGCGCACGAGAGTTACTTTGATTTGCTTCTGTGCAGTCATGACTTACCCCAGAATTTCTTCGACCGTCTTGCCACGCTTGGCGGCAATTTCGGCAGGAGTCGAGCAGGCACGCAAGCCGTTCAGCGTTGCACGCACCATGTTGTAGGGGTTGCTGGAGCCGAGGCTCTTTGCCACTACGTTGCGCACGCCCATCACTTCGAAGATGGCGCGCATGGGGCCGCCGGCGATAACGCCGGTACCTTCCGCCGCCGGCGAAATGAGAACGGTGGAGGCGCCGTGCTTGCCCACGACGGTGTGATGCAGGGTGCCGTTTTTAAGGGCTACCTTGTGCAAGCCGCGACGTGCCTGTTCCATTGCTTTTTGAACGGCGACGGGCACTTCACGGGCTTTACCTTTGCCCATGCCGATGCGGCCATCGCCATCACCCACCACGGTCAACGCCGCAAAGCTCATGGTGCGACCACCCTTGACCACTTTGCTGACGCGGTTGACCGCGATCATTTTTTCACGCAAGCCGTCGTCGTTTTCCTTCTCGGCGGCGTGCTTACCTTGTGCTTTAGCCATTTGACGATTCCTCGCTTAGAATTTCAAGCCGGCTTCACGCGCGGCATCGGCCAGCGCTTTCACGCGGCCATGGTAACGGAAGCCCGAGCGGTCAAACGCAACCACTTCGATACCGGCTGCCTTTGCCTTTTCGGCAACGCGCTTTCCGATAATGCCAGCGGCAGCGGTATTGCCGCCATTGGCTTTCTGGCTGGCGAGCTCTTTGCGAACTTCGGGTTCGAGCGTGGAGGCGCTGATGAGCACGCGATCGCCTTCCGGCGAGATGATGTTGGCGTAGATATGCAGATTCGAGCGGAAAATCGAGAGGCGGTGCAGGCGCAACTCGGTGATTTTCCGGCGGGTCGGAACCGCACGACGCAAACGGGATGCTTTCTTGTCCATGATTCGTCCTTGTCTGTGCGCTTATTTCTTCTTGGTTTCTTTGATGGTGACGTGCTCATCGGCGTAACGCACACCCTTGCCCTTGTAGGGTTCGGGTTCGCGGTAGGCGCGAATGTTTGCAGCCACCTGGCCAACAGCCTGCTTGTCCGAGCCCTTGACCACGATTTCAGTCTGGGTGGGGCATTCGATCTTGATGCCGGCGGGCACCGTGTGCAGGATGTCGTGCGAGTAACCAAGTTGCAGCTTCAGCGCGTCGCCTTGAACCTGGGCGCGGAAACCCACGCCGACCAGAGTAAGCTTGCGCTCGAAGCCTTTGCTGACGCCGGTAACCATGTTGTGGACCAGCGCGCGCATCGTACCCGACATGGCCTTGGCCTGGCGGGAGTCGTTGGCGACCTTGAATGTCAGTTGGCCGTCTTCCTGGGTGATCGCGACGTCGCCGGTAAGGGCTTGGGTCAGCGAACCCAGCGGGCCCTTGACAATGATTTGGTCGTCGTTGATGGTTGCTTCAACGCCTTTCGGCAGTGCGACCGGATATTTTGCAATACGTGACATATGGTTCTCCTTATGCGACGTAGCAAAGAACTTCGCCACCCACGCCATTGGCGCGGGCCTTGCGATCGGTCATGACGCCGCGCGGGGTCGACACAATGGCCACGCCCAAACCGTTCATGACTTGAGGAATGGTCTTGCTGCCTTTGTAGATACGCAGCCCGGGGCGCGAAACGCGGTCGATACGCTCGATGACCGGACGGCCGGCGTAGTACTTAAGTGTGATCTCGAGGACAGGCTTGGCCTTGTCGCCGGTGACCTGGAAACTGTCGATATAGCCTTCGTCCTTCAGCACGGCAGCAATGGCTGCCTTAAGCTTCGAGGAGGGCATGCTGACCGACGTCTTGTTGACCTGTTGCGCGTTGCGAACGCGGGTCAACATGTCGGCGATGGGATCGCTCATGCTCATGTGTGTTTCTCCTACCAGCTAGCTTTGGTCATGCCCGGGATCTCGCCACGCATCGCCATTTCGCGAAGTTTGTGACGAGTTAAACCGAACTTGCTGTAAACGCCGCGCGGACGGCCGGTGACGACGCAACGATTGCGTTGACGGGTCGGATTGGCATTGCGCGGCAGTTGTTGCAGTTGCAAACGGGCCTGGTAGCGTTCTTCGTCGGTCTTGGATTGATCGTCGATGATCGCTTTCAGAGCAGCACGTTTGGCGGCAAATTTTTCTGCCAGCTTGGCGCGTTTGATGTCGCGATTAATGAGTGAAAGTTTAGCCACGTCATCGCCCCTTAATTGCGGAACGGGAAGCTGAAGGCTGTAAGCAGCGCTTTGGCTTCGTCGTCGGTCTTGGCAGTGGTGGTGATGCTGATGTTCAGGCCACGGACTGCGTCGATTTTGTCGTATTCGATTTCGGGGAAAATGATTTGCTCTTTAACCCCGACGTTGTAGTTGCCCCGCCCGTCGAACGCACGGCCGGAAATACCACGGAAGTCGCGGACACGCGGCAGAGCCACGGAAACCAGGCGATCCAGGAATTCGTACATACGCTGGCCACGCAGCGTGACCATGCAACCGATGGGATAGTCTTCACGGATCTTGAAACCCGCGATAGCCTTGCGGGTCTTGGTGACCACGGGCTTCTGGCCTGCAATCTTGGTCAGGTCGGACACAGCGTGCTCGATGACCTTCTTGTCGGCAACCGCTTCGGAAACACCCATGTTGAGGGTGATCTTGGTGATGCGGGGCACTTCCATGATGCTTTTGTAGCCAAACTTGGCTTGCAGGTCGGCCACGACCTTGCTGCGGTAGAACTCTTGTAAACGAGCCATGTTGTTCGCCCCTTAAGCCTTAGCGCCAACGACGGCGCCGCTGGAACGAAATACACGAACTTTGCGGCCGTCGACCTCTTTAACGCCCACGCGATCGGCCTTGCCGGTCTCGGGGTTAAAGATCGCCACATTGGAAATGTGGATAGGCATGGTTTTGTCGATGATGCCGCCTTGCGAGCCGGCCATTGGGTTCGGCTTGACATGCTTTTTGACGACGTTGATGCCCTCGACCAGCACGTGGTCGGCGTCGACGCGTTGCAGCACGGTGCCGCGGCGGGTTTTGTCGCGACCGGTCAATACGATGACTTCGTCGCCTTTACGGATTTTTTCCATGGTGGCTCCTTACAGCACTTCCGGGGCCAAGGATACGATCTTCATGAACTTTTCCGTACGCAGCTCGCGCGTGACGGGTCCGAAGATGCGGGTACCGATGGGTTCCAGTTTGGCGTTGAGCAGCACAGCGGCATTGCCGCCGAACTTGATCAGCGAACCGTCTTTGCGGCGCACGCCCTTAGCGGTACGCACCACTACAGCGTTGTAAATTTCGCCCTTTTTAACGCGCCCGCGCGGAGCCGCATCCTTGACGCTAACCTTGATAACGTCACCGATTGCGGCATAACGGCGCTTCGAGCCGCCCAGCACCTTGATGCACATAACGGAGCGTGCACCGGTGTTGTCGGCCACGTCCAGCGTGGTCTGCATTTGTATCATGATTTTTCCTGTTCCAACTTAGCCACGTTGCTTATAAGCCCTTGAAAAGCCTATAAATTCACGCGACCAGTTTTGGTCCCGTCAGGCTCGAACAGACGACGCCTGTCGAACCCTGGGTTGAAATCTTGCTATTAACATCTGCCATTGGCGCCGCTGCTATTTCTAGCCGCCAGCTGCCTTTGGCTGCTTTTGCCGGCCCGCGCATATGTACGCATACGCAATATCGTACATGGCACTTTTGCCAGCAAGTCTTGCATCATAGCGTCTTTCCTGCAAGATTGCAAGAACTGCGTTGCAAAACTGTCCGAACCCCATCACCCCTCCCGCAGCGACTCGAACCGCGCAGGCAGCACCATCGGCCCCGGCGGGCGGCAGACGATCAACCGGCACGCGCCACGAGAGCGCCTTTATCGGGAAACGGTCGGAACGCCATCAGGATCAGCATCGCCACCAGCCCCAGGCCAGCCGAACTCACGTACATCAGCGCGTAACTGCCCATGTGATCGTAGATCCAACCGCCCAGCAAAGGCCCTGAGGACATGCCGAGACTGCCTGCCATAGCAGACGCGCCGATCAAGGTTCCCATCATGCTCAAGGGAAAATTCTCGCGGATGAGCACGGCATACAGCGGCATCGTCCCGGCGTAGATAAAGCCGGTGATGGCGGCCACGGCATAAAAGCCCCCCAGGCTGCTAACGGACACATAAGCCAGCACGGCAAACGCCTGCGCCAGCAGCCCCAGGACCAGCACGCGATGGGCGCCGAACCGGTCGCCCGCGAGGCCGAAGCCCAGGCGACCGAACATCCCGGCCATCCCCTCGACGCCGTAGATCGAAACCGCCGCGATCGTCGAGATACCGCAGGTCATGGCATAGCTGACCGTATGGAAGATCGGTCCCGAGTGCGTCGCGCAGCAGAAGAAATTCGCCGCCATCAGCAGGATGAACGGCCGCGAACGCACGGCCTCGCCAACCGTCACATCCACCGAACCGGCCCCTACGGCCTCGCCAGCAGGTCCGACCTCCAGCGCTGGCGGCCGACGCACCAGCAACGAGGCCGGAATCATCAGCGCGGCTACGATACACGCAATCACCAGCATGGCGGTCCGCCAGCCGTGATGCTCGACCAGCCAGCCCGCCAGCGGCGCCATCGTCATAGGGGCGATGCCCATGCCGGCGGAGACCAGCGAGACAGCCAAGCTGCGCTGCGTGTCGAACCAGCCGGTCACGCACGCCATCATCGGGGCAAAGATCGCTGCCGTCGCGCTCCCGACCAGCAGGCCGTACACCCACTGGAATTCGCCCAGCGACGCGGCCTGGCTGGCCAGCGCCAGACTGGCCGCCAGCACCACCGATCCCCCAAACACGACGGGACGCGCGCCATAGCGGTCGGACAGGCCGCCCCACCCCAGGCTTGCCACACCCATGGCAAGAAACGCGATGGTCATCGCGGCGGAAATGCCCGTCACCGACCAGCCCGTGTCCTGCGCCATCGGCCGCAGGAAAACCGGCAGGCAGAACATCGCGCCGAAAGCGACGCAACCCAAAAAGCCGCCGACGGCGACGATGACCCAGCGATAGGAGTGACTCATGCAAGTTCTCCGAACGTGAAGAACCAACGCCTGCACCTTCAGATCGCGCTGGAAACATTGACCATCCAGGGGGTGCCGAAACGGTCGGTCACCATCCCGAAACCCGCTGACCAGAACGTGGCCTGAAACGGCATAGTCACCTGACCGCCCCGGGCCAGGCCATCAAACACGTGCTGCCCCTTAGCTGCATTCTCCACCTGGATGGAGACCCACAGGCCCTGCGGTTTTCGGTAGCCGCCCCCGCAGGCTTCATCCGACTGTCCCGGCATCGCCGGTATCGCGTCCGAGGCCATGATGGACTGCGCCCCCACTTGCAGGTGGACATGCATGAGGCGGCTCTTGACGGCCTCCGGCAGCGGCGGCATGCCTGTGTCAGGCGGCATCTCGCCAAAGGTTGACTGATACATGATGCGGCCGCCGAACAGTTCGGCATAAAACGCCATGGCTTCGGCGGCGTTGCCATCGAAATTCAGATAAGGCACAAATTGCATGGATGTCTCCTGATATGGATAGACAAATGTGGGATTCAATGCGCTGATGTCACACTTGTGAACACCGTCCACATATATTGAGGGCTAAAATGGACGGCGTCCACATTCAAAATGCAAGTTTTTGTAAAAAATGGCCTCGAAAACAGATCGCCTGACCTCGTCCGCTGTGCCCAAGCCGCGCAAGACCTATCGCCACGGCGACCTGCGCGCCGCCTTGATCGAAGCAGGCCTGGCGCTGGCGCGCGAAGGCGGTCCGCAGGCGGTGGTTCTGCGCGAAGCCACGCGCCGCGCCGGCGTCGCGCCGAATGCGGCCTACCGTCATTTCGCCAACCACCAGGCGCTGTTCGACGCCGTGCGCGCGGCATCTCTGGGTGCGCTGGCGCGCGCGATGGAAACCGAACTGCATACCGCCGAAGCCCTGACCGATCCGACCAAGCGCGCCCGCGCCATGCTAGCGGCCATCGGACGGGGCTATCTGGGCTTTGCGCAAGCGGAAACCGGCTGGTTTCGTACCGCCTTTGCATTCGGCGTCTTTGATGTCGAAGTCCCGCCAGATCCCGCGCGAGCCGCCGACAAAGGCTTGAATCCGTTCGAATTATTAAGTCATGCCTTAGACGCCCTGGTACAGGCAGGCGTCTTGCCCGCCGAACGGCGGCCCGGCGCCGAATTTCTGGCCTGGTCCTCAGTCCACGGCCTGGCGCTGCTCATCATCGATGGCCCCTTGCGGCATGCCTCCCAAGACGTACGCACGACGCTCAGCCTGCGGCTGCTGCAAATGGTGGAAAATGGCTTGTAAAGAAGTTCGGCATCGGGGCGTACCGCGCACCATTCGGCCGACGAGACTGTCTCCTTTAAGGGACCACGACCTATGCACGTCGTGCATCATCGATACGCATGTACACGCGGGCCATCTGTCGGCAATGATGTGGATTCAACGCCAAGCAGGCGGCCCACCCCGTGCCGACGGCTTTACTCCATGGTGAAGCCGACCTTGATGGTCACCTGCCAATGCGCCACCTTGCCGTCCACCACATGGCCGCGCGTTTCCTCGACGGTGAACCACTGGATGTTGCGCACGGTTTCGTGCGCCTTGGCCAGCGCCGTGCCGACGGCGTCCTCGATGCTTTTGGGGGACGAGCCCACCAATTCAAGCTGCTTGTAGACGTGATTGCTCATGGCGGCCTCCCGGGGTGTTCGTTCAGAGCGTCGATCAGGTTTGATCAACAACGTGCTTGAACCATGTTAGTGCGTTTGGATATGCCCCACAAGAGCCGGGTTGGACGGCATAGAAAAGCCTCCCCCCAACCGGCCTCCGAACGGCTACGCCAGCACGAGCTCCACGTCATCCGCCGGGACAACTCCCTTCTCATGCAGGTCCACGCCCAGCAAGGCGCCGCTGGCCGGGCAGTACCAGGCCGTCATGGCCAGGCCCTCGTGCAGGTCTATCTTGTACTGGGCCGGCAATTGCCGGAAAGTGCGGGGCACGGCGCCCGCCCGCCAGCGCGTGCTGTTGCTGCACAGCACATGACCGCCGGGACTGACCACGTGCACGCCGTCGGCGTCGCGCCAAAGCGCCAGGCAGTCGTCCAGCCGGCCCACCTGAACCGCATCGGCGCCCACCTTCCTCAATGGCACACCTTGCGCCCTTTCGTCCATCAACGCCCGCCGCCGCGCCTGGGTTGCCGGCTCATCCAGCCTGCCCTGCTCGTCGAGCACCACGCCATATATTGTTTGGGCGGCCTCCGGCGAAACGACGCCCTGCTCGATGTCCCGGCGCAAGGCGGCCGGATCGCGCAGCAGGGGATCACCCACACCGCCGCCGCCCTGCCACACCACGGAAAATACGTCCTGGCTGGTCATGGGAAGCAGGCCCGGCTTGGGGCCAAGCTCCTTCCAGTCGCCCTCCGGCACGGAGACGCCTTCGGCAACGGCGCCGTAGCCAAACCGCTGCCGGATGGTGGCCCCCGGCCAGCCGCCCGACAAGCCGGCGGCATTGGGAACTTCGGCGCCGTGCGTCATGATGAGCGAGTCGGCCCTGTCGATGCCGCCCAGGGTCAGCGCCACCTCCGCCGACCGGCCGCCCCGGTATTTTCCCGGCCCGCCCGTATCGACGGCCAGGCGACGATGCAAATAGAACAGCGGCGCCACCTGCTCATTGCGCTCCACGTCGGCGATCGAGGGCATGGGCGCATTGATCGGCCCGCCCGCGCACACGCCATCGCGGCTGGCATAGGCGCCGGAGCCCCCGGCCAGCGGGTCCATCAGATGCAGGCCGAACACCTCTCCGAACTGGTTGCGGCCGCCCAGATTGAAGGTGGCCATGGTGCCGTCATTGCCCGCCTGCGCGCGCGGCCGGTAGCGTTCCGACGCGGACAGCATTTTATTCAGGGCCGCGCTGACCACATTGGACACCACCCAGATGGCCTCCACCGTCGCCGACCCAACGGGAGCGGGAAACTGCGCCGTGCACACCAGCCCCTCGGGCGCCTCGATGTCGCAGCAGTCGAGCAAGCCCTGGTTCCAGGGAATGTCGTAGGCCAGGATGGGAAACAGCCCGCCCGTGACGCCGCCGACCAGGCCCGCGCGGGTGCAATTGATGAAACCCGGCGCCTGGGGCGAAGAACCGCTGAAGTCGAAACGCAAACGATCCGAGCGCTTGGTCAGTTCGAGATCTATTTTGTACAGCACGTTCTGGTGGCCGTCATGTTCGAGGAAGTCGCTGGCGCGGTACACGCCGTCGGGCAGCTCCGTGAGCCGCGCCTTCAGGCGATTGCCGGATCCGGCGATCATGCGCTTCATGACCTCGACCACGGTCTGCGCCCCGTAGCGCCTCACCAGCGTGGTCATGCGCTCGCGCGCAACGTTGACGGTGGCGATGAAGGCCCGAATATCCAGCCCCAATTGCGCCGGAAGCCGCGATGCGGTCAGTATCATGTCGAGCACGTCTTCGCGCACTTCGCCTCCATCGACCAGCTTGACGCAGGGAATGCGCATTCCCTCCTGGTAGACGTCGCGCGCCTTGGGCGACCAACTGGCGAAATCCATCCCTCCGACGTCGGTCTCGTGCGCCTCGACGCCGGCCCATGCAACCAGTTCGCCGTCCACGAATATCGGCCCGGTGAGCTGCACGTCGTTCTGGTGCAGGGCGCCCACGTACGGGTCATTGCCGATGAACATATCGCCATCCTGCACCTTGAAGTATGGTCGGGACTGGACGTGGCGTATCAAGGTGCCGACGACAGGCGCCTGGAACGTGACCTGGAATCCCATCGAGGCAAACGAACCGTCGGGCAGGTAGATGCCGGTAAAAAAGTCGGACGCCTCGGTGACCGTCGGCGAACCGGAAGCGCTTTGCAGGGCAACCCGCATGTCTTCCGTCATGGCGATAAGACGATTGCGGATGACTTCATACGTAATCGGGTTGATAGTGCTCATTGGAAACTCACCTCAAGGTTGCCGTACGAATCGGCCTGCGCGGCGGCGCCGGGAGGCACGATGACGCTCTGGCCGGGGTACTCGATAACGCAGGGGCCCTGCAGGCGCTCTCCGGCGGGGGGCTGCGTTGTGCGGTAAATGGCGGACAGCACCGGCTGGTTCGGGTCGTCGAACACGACCATGCGCGAGCCGGCCTGCGCAATAGGCTGGCCGTCATGCACCAGGCCCGGCTCGGGCAGCGCGCCGCGCCCGATGACTCGAACGGAAAGAATCTCGAACCCTGCAGACGCCGACCCAGCGCCCTGGCCGAAAAATTCTTCATAGCTCGCCTGAAAGCGCTGAACCGCTTGCGCATACGCGGCTTCATCGAAAACGGCCTCCATGCCGTTGAACGAAGCCTCGATATCCAGGTGATGCGCCTGGCCCCGATAGCGTATGGCCAGCGTCGTATCGAACCTCAGGTCGTCCGCCAGCGCCAAGGTCAGCGCATCGCGCGTCTCGGCCAGCGCGGCGCGCATGCTGTCGGTCAACTGCGCCAGCTCGCCGGCTTGCGGCAAGGCGCCGCCGGCCACCCGCACATACACGGGCTTGGTCGCCGTGACGCCCAGATGGCTGTTGGCCGTGCCGAACGCCGACTGCACCGTGGCCGCGGCCGGCACGACAAAACCGCCCAGCCCGAGCTCGCGCGCCAGGACCCACGCATGGGAAGGACCGGCCCCGCCATTGGCGAACAGCACGAAATCGCGGGGGTCGTGCCCGCGCTCGACCGTCACTTGCCGCAGCAAGTCGGCCATTTTGTTGTCCAGCACCTCGCGCATGCCCCAGGCGGCGGACATGACGTCGAGCCCCAGCGGCTTGGCCACATGCTCTTCGATGGCGGCGCGCGCCTTGTCCAGGTCCAGCTTCATGCGACCGCCGATGAAGTAGTCGGGGTCCAGCACCCCCAGGACCAGATCGGCATCGGTGGAAGTGGGCTCGACGCCGCCGCGGCCATAGCAGGCCGGGCCCGGCACGGAGCCGGCGCTGCGGGGCCCCACGGTCAGGTCGCCGAAGCTGACCGACGCAATGCTGCCGCCTCCGGCCCCAATGGACGCCACGTCGATCGAAGGCACGCTGATGTCGGCGCCGGCCAGCTCGATGGAAGAGCGCATCATGGGCTTGCCGTTGACGATCACGCCAACGTCGAAACTGGTCCCGCCTATGTCCACCGCCAGGATATTGCGATGTTCGCGCTGCGCCCCCGTTGCGATGGATCCCATGACGCCGCCCGCGGGGCCGGAGAAGATCGCCACGGCCGGGCGGTCTCCGATGGCCTCGGTCGGCAGCACGCCGCCCGCGCTCGTCATCATCAGGATCGGCACCTTCATGCCCGCAGCACGCAATTCGGACTCGAGCCTGCCCAGATAGCGGCCGGCTATCGGCCCCAGGACGGCGTTGGCCACTGCCGTGCACATGCGGGCGTACTCGCCCACCACCGGGGATATCTCGTGCGACAGGGTAACGAACACGCCGGGCAGCTCGTCTTCCGCCAGTTGCTTCAGCCGCAACTCGTGCCGGGGGTTGATGCAGGCCCACAGGGTGCACACGGCCAGGGCCTCGATGCCGCGCCCGCGCAGGGACCTCAGGGCCGCGCGCGCCGCCGTGTCGTCCAGGGGCTTCACCACCCGCCCGCCGGCATTGATGCGCTCGTCCACCTCGAGCACGAATTCGCGGGCCACCAGCGGGGCATGGCGGTCATGCAGCAGCCAGTCGCATACTTCCAGCTCGGTCAGCCCCGCGGTCTGGCGCCGCATGCGGCCGATTTCCAGTGTGTCGCCGAAGCCCGCCGTGGTAATGACCGCCGTGCGCGCCGAGGCGCCCGTCAGCAGGGCATTCAGCCCGACCGTGGTGCCATGGCCGAAGCGCTCGATCCGGCTGCAGAACTCCGGAAAGCTCAATCCCAGGTCCTGGGCGGCCTGCCTGGCGCAGTCCAGGACGCCCCCCATGACGTCCGCCGTCGTGGGCGATTTCACTATCCGGACACGTCCTCCCCTCTCGGCTATCCACATATCGGTGAACGTGCCGCCGACGTCCGTCCCCACAAAAAACCCCATAGCGGTCTCCCATCGTCAACGCTTTATTTACTCAAGGAAAATCCTTCATGACGGGCTTATATTAGGGAATCGAGGGTTACCGGAATAATGCTCTTATGCTATATTAGTCATCCATATTTAGGATAGCCAATCGGGATATGGAATCAAACCTCCTGCACTATTTCCTCCGGGTCACCGAGCTGGGCAGCATCAACAAGGCTGCCGCCGACCTCAACCTGTCGCAGCCGGCGCTCTCGCGCCATATCGCGTCGCTGGAGCACGAGATGGGCGGCGAGCTGTTCACCCGCACGCATGGGGGTGTCGTCCTGACCGAAGCCGGCAAAGTGCTGGCGGATCGCGCGCGGCCGCTGCTGCGTCAATTCACGCTCATCAAGGAACAAGTGGGTGAAAAAGCGGCGGGGCACCTGGCCATCGGCATTCCGCAAGCCTGGCTGCACGTTTTCACGTCGCCGTTCGTCAGTGAAATGTCCCGGCAGTACCCACATGTGTCGCTGCGTGTTTTCGAGGGCGTCAGCAACGTCCTGCACGACTATATGTCCGCCGGGCTGCTGGATTTGTGCATCATGCCCTTCGATGGCGTGCCTACCAGCGGATACACGCAAACGCCGCTGGTGCGGGACCCGCTTAT
>NZ_DATMGA010000058.1:0-38045 GCF_035555955.1 Eoetvoesiella sp.
CCAGCCATTCGTTGTCGCGCAGCACCTGGCCTATGCGCCCCTGCGCGCCAAGCTCCGCGGCCACAGTCTGCAGCTCGGCCACGATTTTATCCAGCGCCTGGACGTCGACGCCCGGATGCTGGCGCAGCCCGTTGCATGCCACGCGCTGGCGCTCCAGGTCTTGCAGCACGGAGCCGCGCAGATCGGTGCGGTCGGAGATTTCGAGCAGGTCGAACAAGGTGGCCAACGCGATTTGATGGTGATTGACGTTATCGCCATCCGCGAAGAAAAACAGCCTGCCGAAAAGGTGCTCGACCCGCAGCAGGGTTCTGACTCGTTCGTTGCATGGATACTCGTAAAGAATCACGCGACCAGTAACCTTTATTAGCTCATAGTTGATGATTGACCTTAGCTTCTTCACCCGCGTTGCGCGGCGGCGCACCAGCTTTCGTGCAACGCGCGCGCGCGACCGGAAAGGGCCGCCAGGGTAGTGCCCGCATCGTTGAGCACAACGTCGTCGGCCGCGGCAAGGCGTTCTTCGCGAGAGGCCTGCGCAGACATGATACGCGCAATAGTCTCGGGCGTCAGCCCGCTGCGGGCCCGCACCCTGGCGATCTGCGTGGCCGGATCGCAATCGACCACGCAGATGCGGTCGACTTTGTCCCGCCAACGCCCCGACTCTACCAACAAGGGCACCACGAATACAAGATAACACCCCTTTGCCTGGCTAGCCCGGGCCTGTGTAACTTGACCTATCATTGGGTGAAGAATCGCTTCAAGCCGCAAACGGGCGGATGGGTCCTGGAACACCGCTTCGCGCATGGCGGCACGGTCCAGGGCGCCTTGCGGCGTAATCACGCCCGGCCCGAAGGTCGACCGTATCGGCTCGATGGCGCCGCCGCCGGGGGCGGTAAGTTCGTGCGCGATGACGTCGGTATCGATGACCGCCGCCCCCCACTCCTGGAAAAGCTCGGCCACGCGGCTTTTGCCCGAACCTATTCCTCCAGTGAGCCCGATCCTGTACATAACGCCATCCCCGTCAATCCGCGCGCCAAAAACCTAAATGTAACTCAGGAAGCAGGACGATGGCCGAAATTCCAGCGGCAGCCAGAAAGGGCCCGAAAGGCAGCACCGCCGACAAGCTGCGGGTTCGGGCGCGGCACGCCGCGTACACGACGGCCAGCAGGCTGGCGCCCAACAGCGCGTGAAGCAGTGTCCAGGGGCCGAGCCAGGCGCCCAGGGCCGCCGCCAGCTTGAAATCGCCGTGCCCCATGCCGTCCCGGCCCGTCAGCATCCCGAACCCCAGGCATAGCCCGTACAGCAAGCCGTAGCCCAGCATGGCTCCCGCCACCGCCGCATGGACGGAGGCCGCCCCCGCCAGCCAGGCCTGGGCCAGGCCAGCCCACAACAACGGCAAATTGAGCGCATCGGGCAACAAACCGGTGCGGGCATCGATGACGGCCAGAACCAGCAAGCCGGAAGCCGCCGCGGCGGCAGTCAAAAAAACCCATGTAAAGCCGTGCCGGACGGCCAGCAGAAAGAATATGCCGGCCGACAAGCCAGCCATGCCCGGCATCAGCCAGGCGGTTGCCCCGCAGGCTCGGCGGCGGACAGGCCTGCGCCTCGCCCCGCGGATACGGGCAAGGCCGGCTCGCCAGGCCATGCTTGCCGCTGTCTCGGGCGACAATATCCCGACCCTGTCCGGCCTGACATGGGCCGCCGGCGCCAACAGGCGGCAACAATGCAGGGCAAAGCCGGCGCACCCCCACCCCGCCGCCGCGCCGGCCGCCCCGGCCGCCAGCCCGCACATCAGGCTATCGACTGTCCACAGCCACGGCATTTCCGGCCTCCCCAAGAACCCTCCCTGCCTGTGGCGAAACCAGCCGCGCCGCAGACAGGGCGCAGGGCGCGCGCGAGCCATACGGCAAACTGGATATATGCGTAGAATATGAAAAACTCAACCATTCGATGGAATTTGCCATGCCCGCCTCCGCCGCGACCGCGTTACGCCCCGTATCCGCCTTGAACAAGTTTTGCCCGGCCGCGCGGCCCGGCCTGGGCCTGGCGCTGCTGGCCCTGGCGCTGGCCGGCTGTGCCCAACAGCGCAGCCCGGGCTACTACAACACCGGCCACGACAACACCCTGAGCGATGCCCAGCAGCAAGCCCAGGGCCGCAATACAGCGCGCGCGCCGTCACAAATACAGCTGGGTTTCGGCGACACCGAGAAAAAACCCAAGCCCGGCGATACCGCACCTGAAGCAGGCGAGCAAAGCGCCGCCGCGGCAACCCCGGTCGTACGCCCCCTGATGGAAGCCAAAACCTTTCTGGGCACCGTGCCATGCCTGACGGGCGAATCCGCCTGCACCGCCGCCCGCGTCACGCTTACCCTGGCGCCCAACGGCGAATGGCGCTCGCGCACGCAGATTCTGCAACCGGCCACCGGCAAGAAAGCGCCCATCGCGGAACTGGGCTGCTGGAGCCCCATCGGCATGGATCCGTGGCGCATTCTGCTGAAATCGCAAGACGGCAGGCGCAACGCCAGCCTGACCTTCGTCAACGACAACGTGCTGCGCATCAATGCCGTCAACGACATCCAGCCCACGCTGAACTACCACCTGACGCGCCAGGCGAATATCGACGGCATCGACGAACTGGCCAGCCATCCGGCCCTGAAGTGCCGCGGCTGACGCGCATGCACCGGCGCCAATGGCCAGGCCCGATGCGGGAACGGTTTTTGCCCATGAGCCGCCTGGAGCCCGCGCGCCGTTGCGCACGGGCTGCCGCGGCTCGACGCGCAACTACGAGGACTGGGAGGCTTGGGTTTTGGGCGGACGCTGCAGCATGCAGCGGGCAAGCTCCACTGCGTTTCTGACCTGCATTTTCTGGAAGATGCGCGCGCGATGCGCCTCGATGGTGCGCTGCGAGACACCCAGTTCGGCGGCGATTACCTTGTTTGGCGTGCCTTCGGCCACATAATGCATGACGTCGAATTCACGCGGCGTAAGTGCTGAATACAGTGGGTTGTCGGGCGGGGGCGCAATTGCCATGAGACACTCCTTCCACGAGTTGGACACGAATCTTCAGCAAAATTCTGTCACACAACCCCTAGGCTGTCGCCTGTCATTTCTTACAGAACCGCAACGCGGAAGAAGCTAGATTTCCAGGTTGTCGATGAGGCGGGTATTGCCGAGCTTGGCGGCGGCCAGTACCACCAGCGGTTCTCCCTGCTGGATTTGCTCGGTGGTGGGCTCGTTGAGGTCGTGCTGCCGGCGCAAAGCCAGATAATCGACCTTCCAGCCGCGCTTTTCGAGCGCCTGGGCGGCGGCGCCCTCGATATCGCGCAGATCGGCCTGGCCCGACTTGATGCGGGCCTGCACGGCCTGCAGGCCGGCGTACAACTGAGGCGCCTCGGCCCTTTCGGCCGGCGACAAATACATATTGCGCGACGACAGCGCCAGCCCATCGGTATCGCGCACGGTTTCATGCGCCAGGATGCGTACCGGCAACTGGAACTGGCGGCACATTTTGCGCACTACCATCAATTGCTGGTAGTCCTTCTTGCCGAATACCGCCACGCTGGGCTGCACACAGGAAAAAAGCTTCATCACGACCGTGCTGACCCCATCGAAAAAGCCGGGGCGGAAATGTCCTTCGAGAATGCCGCCCAGGTCTTCCGGAGGCTGGATGCGGAAGCTTTGCGGCTCGGGGTACATTTCGGTTTCGTTGGGCGCGAACAGCACATAGACGTCGCGTTCGCGCTCGAGTTTTTCAATATCGGCCTGCAGGGTGCGCGGATAGCGGTCGAAATCCTCGTTGGGGCCGAACTGCAGACGATTGACGAAGATGCTGGCCACCACGGGATCGCCGTGCTGGCGGGCCATGCGCATCAACGACAGATGCCCCTCGTGCAGATTGCCCATGGTCGGCACAAAGGCCGCGCGCAACTGTCCGCGCAACTGGTCGCGCAATTCTTCAACCGTATGAACTACTTTCAAGAAATATCTCCGTCCTGTTTACGCCGCGGCGCTAATATACGACAACCGCACATAAATGGGCGCATAGGGCTCGGCCTGGGTGATTTCGAGCAGCGTCTCGCGCGCCAGCTCGAGCATGGCCAGGAAATGCACCACGATAACGGCCACGGTGTCTCCGTCCTTGATGCGCTCGTTGAACAGCTCGGTGAACTCCATGAACCGCACATCGCCAAGACGGCGCAGGATAAGGGTCATGTGTTCGCGCACCGACAAATGCTCTTTGGTGATGCGATGATGCGCGTTCAGGCTCGCACGCCGCATTATATCGAGCCATGCCTGGCGCAGGTCGTCGGGACTGACGTCGGGCAGCATGCGTTCCACGCTTAGATCCATGAACGCATGGGTGCGCTGGAAGTCGCGGCCGATCTGCGGCAGCTCGTTCAGCTTCTGGGCAGCCAGCTTCATTTGCTCGTACTCCAGCAAACGCCGCACGAGCTCGGCCCGCGGATCATCGGGCTCTTCGCCGGTGTCCGTCTTTTTGATGGGCAGCAGCATGCGCGACTTGATCTCGATAAGCATGGCCGCCATCAGCAGGTACTCGCCGGCCAGCTCCAGGTTCTGGTTGCGGATCTGCTCGACATACGACAGATACTGCTGCGTGACTTCGGCCATGGGAATGTCCAGGACGTTGAAGTTCTGCTTGCGTATCAGGTACAGCAAGAGGTCGAGGGGGCCCTGAAAGGTTTCCAGGAAGACCTCGAGCGCATCCGGGGGGATGTACAGGTCTTGCGGCATGGAAAACAAAGGCTCGCCGTAAAGACGAGCCAGCGCCACGCTGTCGACGACATTGGGCGTGCTGTCGACCTTGGGATCCACCAAGGCCTGCATCTCGGCAGCCGAAACTCCAGACTGTGCCATTTAGTCGGTTTGGTAGACGTACGGCTGCTGGGCAACGCGCCCCGCGCGAAAACCGTCCTGGAGTTCCTGGTCGATGGGCTTGTCCCAAAGGCGGGCGCGCCCCTCGCGCTGGCGCTGCTCGGTGCCGGCGTGCTGCTGCTTGTACTGGTTGAGGAACTGGGTGATTTCCGACTCGTAATGCTTGGCCATAATGCTTGAATAATTTAACCGGAGAAACTCAAGTTTACTTCAGACGAACGAAGTTAGAATGTCGCATGCCCATCGACACCGTTACAAAATCCGCCGGCAAACCATCCAAGGCCGACCAGACCGCCATCCGGATGATTCCCTTCATCGTCGGATGCGCATTGTTCATGCAGATGCTGGACGCCACCGTCGTCGCCACGGCCCTGCCCGTCATGGCCGAATCGCTGCACACCACCGCCATCAAGATGAACGTCGCCATCACCAGCTACCTGCTGGCGCTGGCCGTCTTCGTGCCCATCAGCGGCTGGGCGGCGGACCGGTTCGGCGCCCGGCGGGTCTTCATCGCCGCCATCGTGCTGTTCGCCGTCAGCTCGGTGGGCTGCGCATCGTCGCACAGCCTTCTGCAACTGGTCATTGCCCGCGTGGTGCAAGGCATTGCGGGAGCCATGATGGTTCCGGTGGGACGCGTCATCATGCTGCGCATCACCCCGAAGGACCAATTGCTCAAGGCCATGTCCTTCCTGTCCATGCCCGCCTTGCTCGGCCCCATCATCGGGCCGCCCCTGGGCGGCTTCCTGGTCACCTACGCGTCGTGGCACTGGATATTCCTCATCAATGTTCCCGTGGGCATCCTGGGCATCGCCCTGGTCCTGCGCTTCATCCAGCACGACGAGCCCGAGGCCCCCAACAAGCTGGACTGGCCGGGTTTTTTGCTTAGCGGCATTTCGCTGGCCGCGCTGGTGTCGGGCTTCGAGGCCGTAGGCCGCAGCGACGTGTCGCGCCAGAACGTGGCGCTGCTGCTCGGCACGGGCCTGGCTTGCGGGCTGCTGTACATCTGGCATGCCAGGCGCGCCGCCCATCCCATCATCGACCTGACCCTGCTGCGCACCCAGACCTTCGCCATTTCCATCCTGGGCGGCAACCTGTGCCGCTTCAGCGTCGGCGCCACGCCCTTCCTTCTGGCCATCCTGCTGCAGGTGGGCTTCGGCATGACGCCGTTCGCGGCGGGCATGATCACCTTTACCAGCGCGGCGGGGGCCTTGTTCATGAAAGTCATCGTCACCTACGTCATCGGACGGTTCGGCTTCAAGCCCATACTTACCTACAACGCCCTGATAACCGGCCTTTTCGTGGTGTTTTGCGGGTTTTTCCAAGAAGATACACCAATTTGGCTGATGGTTACCGTGCTGTTCCTGGGCGGCACATTCCGTTCGCTGCAATTCACCGCCGTCAACACCCTGACCTATGCCGACCTGACGCCCGCCGACATGAGCCGCGCCAGCAGCTTCGCCGCCATGGCCCAGCAACTGGGCATCAGCCTGGGGGTGGGATGCGCGGCGCTGATCCTGAACCTGAGCATCACCTGGCGCGACGCCGCGCACCTGGAGCGCGTGGACGTCATGTGGGGGTTCTTCATTATCGGCCTGCTGGCCATGCTGGCTTCGCTGTCGTTCGCCCGCCTGCCCGCCAACACGGCCGAACACCTCAATCGCGAACGGAAAAAGCGCCGCGCCCGGAATTAGCGGCCGGCGCGCGTAACAACCCTGGCGTAAAACGCAGGACGCCGGAACAGCGGCAGCGGGCTTACGCGGAATCGTCCAGCAGCATCACCAGCTTGCAGTCGGGTCGTATGGCCAGGCGGAAGGTGATCTGCTGGTAATGTACGATGCCCATGTCGGGATGCCGGAACTCGCGGCGGCCGCCCTCGCGTTCCACCACGGTCTGGCGCGTCCACCAGTGCGTAAAGACCGGACTGCCGCGAGAAAGCTCGTCGATCAGCTCGCGCAGGTCGGGCTCGTCCGCATAGGGCGCGGCGTCGGCGCGAAACTCGGCCACCACGCGCCGCGCCCGCGATTCCCAGTCGACCACCAATTGCTGAGCGGCCGGATCCTGGAAAATATAGCGCAGCAAATTGGGCTGTTCGGAGCGGTCTGGCCAGCCGTCGAACAGGCGCAGCAAAGGCTCGTTGCGCGCCAGCACGTTCCAGCAGCGGTCGAGTATGTAGGCCGGCGCGGTGATGCTGCGCACGCATTGAGCCAGGCCCTGCGGCAGGGCCTCGCCCTGTTCGCGCCCATGCTCGGGGTCGGCGCTTTCGGCCAGCTCGAACAAATAATGCCGTTCGGCCCGCGACAGGTGCAGGATATTGGCCAGGCGGCTCCAGACGCTGGCCGATACGGATACGTCGCGGCCCTGCTCGATCCAGGTG
The DNA here is from genome assembly GCF_035555955.1 of Eoetvoesiella sp. Classification (NCBI taxonomy): domain Bacteria; kingdom Pseudomonadati; phylum Pseudomonadota; class Betaproteobacteria; order Burkholderiales; family Alcaligenaceae; genus Eoetvoesiella; species Eoetvoesiella sp. The sequence goes on from NZ_DATMGA010000058.1 coordinate 7,265, forward strand.
TACCAGGTAACGCTTATGCCACAAAGCTGGGCGACTTCTTCACGCCGCAGCCCCGGCGTGCGCCGCCGCGTTCCGCTGGGCAGACCGACGCTTTCGGGGGACACCCGCGCCCGCACGCTACGCAGAAAATCGCCCAGCGCCCGGTGGCGGGTCGAGCGGGCCTGGCTTTCGGAACCTGGGTGGCCGGTTGGAGCGTCGGAAGCTGTCATAGCCGCCATCGTCGCCGAAAGCCGCTATTAGCGCAACACGCTGGCCAGCGAACGGCGCACGTCCTCTTCGCTGCGGCCGCTGCGCTTCACGTAGTCCTCGACCTGATCGGCGCCGATATGGCCGATATTGAAGTACTGGGACATGGGGTGGCTAAGGTAAAAGCCGGACACGCTGGATGCTGGGTACATGGCGAAGCTGTCGGTCAGCTTCATGCCGATTTCCTCGGGGTCCAGAACCCGGAACATGTCTTTCTTGACCACGTGCTCGGGACAGGCCGGGTAGCCGGGGGCGGGACGGATGCCCTGGTATTTTTCGGCGATCAGGTCGTCGTTGCTGAGCGCTTCGTCGGCGGCATACCCCCACAGGTCGCGGCGCACGCGCGCATGCAGGCATTCGGCGAAACCTTCGGCCAGGCGGTCGCCCACCGACTTGAGCATGATGCTGGAGTAGTCGTCGTTGTCGGCCAGGAAGGCTTCGTCGTGCACCTCCATGCCCAGCCCGCCGGTTACCGCGAACATGCCGATATAGTCGGCCACGCCGCTGGACTTGGGCGCAATGTAGTCGGCCAGGCATTTGTTGTCGACGCCTTCACGCTTGACGGTCTGCTGGCGCACGTTTCGCCAGGTGAACAGCACCTCGGAGCGCGACTCGTCGCCATACACCTCGATGTCCTCGTCGTTGACGGTGTTGGCCGGGTAGAACGCCACCACTCCGCTGGCCCTGAGCCAGCGGCCGTCGATGATCTTTTTGAGCATGGCCTGGCCTTCTTCGAAGACCTTGCGGGCCTGCTCGCCCACGACCTTGTCGTCGAGAATGGCCGGATACTGGCCGAAAAGGCTCCAAGTCTGGAAAAACGGCGTCCAGTCCACGTATTTCGCGACTTCGTTCAGGTCGTAGTTTTCGAAGGTGCGGCGGCCGATGAACTTGGGACGAGGCGGCACGTAATTGGCCCAATCGATCTTGGGCCTGTGGGTACGGGCCTCGGCCAGGGGAACCAACGGCGTTTCCTTGCGGCTGGCATGGCGCGTGCGCACCAGTTCGTATTCTTCGCGGATTTCGGCCAGGAAGGCATCGACGTTGTCCGACACCAGGTTGGTGGCGACGCCCACGGCGCGGCTGGCGTCGGGCGTATAGATGACCGGCCCTTCGTAGTTGGGGGCGATCTTCACGGCGGTGTGCACGCGGCTGGTCGTGGCGCCGCCCACCATGAGGGGCAGGTTGCGGCTGCGGAAGTATTCGTCGCGCTGCATTTCGGAAGCCACGTACGCCATTTCTTCGAGGCTGGGGGTGATAAGGCCCGACAGCCCCACGATGTCGGCGTTGACCTCTTTGGCCTTGGCCAGGATTTCGGCGCAGGGCACCATGACGCCCATATTGATGACTTCGAAGTTATTGCACTGCATGACCACGGTGACGATGTTCTTGCCGATGTCGTGCACGTCGCCCTTGACGGTGGCGATGACCATCCTGCCTTTCGAGCGCACGTCGCCGCCCGCCGCGGCGATCTGGCGTTTTTCCTCTTCGATGAAAGGCACGAGATGGGCCACGGCCTGCTTCATGACCCGGGCCGACTTGACCACCTGGGGCAGGAACATCTTGCCGGCGCCGAACAGGTCGCCCACCACGTTCATGCCGTCCATGAGCGGACCTTCGATGACCTGGATGGGCCTGCCGCCCGCCGCCGCGATCTTGGCCCGCACTTCTTCGGTGTCCTCGACGATGAACGTGGTGATGCCGTGCACCAGCGCGTGGCTGAGCCGTTCTTCGACCGACAGGGTCCGCCACGCCAGGTCTTCTTCCTTCTTGACGCCCGAACCCTTGATGCTTTCGGCGAACTCGACCAGCCGTTCGGTGGACGTGCGCTCGTCGGCCGGGTCGGTTTTGCCCAGAGGCTCGGGGCGATCCAGCACGACGTCCTCCACCAGGTCCAGCAATTTCTTGTCGATGTCCTGGTATACGCCCAGTTGGCCGGCGTTGACGATGCCCATGGTCATGCCGTTCTTGATGGCGTAATACAGGAATACGGTATGGATGGCCTCGCGCATGGGCTCGTTGCCGCGGAACGAGAAGCTGACGTTGGACACCCCGCCCGAAACGCGGGCGTGCGGCAGGTTATGAGTGATCCAGCCCGTCGCCTCGATGAAGTCGACCGCATAGTGATTGTGCTCGTCGATGCCGGTGGCGATAGCGAAGACATTGGGGTCGAAGATGATGTCTTCGGGCGGGAAACCCACTTCCTCGACCAGCAGCTTGTAGGCCAACCCGCAGATATCCTTGCGGCGCTGCAGGCTGTCGGCCTGGCCCTGCTCGTCGAACGCCATGACGATGACCGCCGCGCCGTACTTGCGGCACAGGCGGGCCTGATCCAGGAAGGGACCGACGCCCTCTTTCATGGAAATCGAATTGACGACGGGCTTGCCCTGCACGCAGCGCAGCCCGGTTTCAATGACATGCCACTTGGAACTATCGATCATGATCGGCACCCGGGCGATATCGGGCTCGGAGGCGATCAGATTGAGGAAACGGTGCATGCAGGCGGCCGAGTCCAGCATGGCCTCGTCCATATTGATGTCGATGATCTGCGCGCCGTTTTCGACCTGCTGGCGGGCCACCGCCAGCGCCTCTTCGTATTTTTCCTCGCGGATGAGGCGCAAGAACATCTTGCTGCCGGTCACGTTGGTGCGCTCGCCCACGTTGACGTACAGGGAGTCCTCGTCGATGTTCAAGGCTTCCAGGCCCGACAGGCGGGTCTTGACCGGAATGACGGGAACCTCGCGCACCGGCAGGGCGGCGATTTTTTCGGCAATGGCCCGGATGTGGTCGGGCGTGGTGCCGCAACAGCCGCCGGCCATGTTCACCAGCCCCGCCTGGGCGAATTCCTCGAGCAGCGAGGAGGTGTCGGCCGGGGTTTCATCGAAGCCCGTTTCGGCCATGGGGTTGGGCAGGCCGGCGTTGGGGTACACGCAAACGTAGGTATCGCAGATTTTGGACAGCTCGGCCACGTACGGGCGCATCAGCGCCGCGCCCAACGCACAGTTCAGGCCTATGGTGATGGGGCGCGCATGACGCACCGAATTCCAGAACGCCTCGACGGTCTGGCCCGACAAAATGCGGCCCGAGGCGTCGGTGACCGTACCCGAGATCATGACAGGCAGGCGCACGCCGCGCTCCTCGAATACGCTTTCGACCGCGAATATCGCGGCCTTGGCGTTCAGGGTGTCGAAGATCGTTTCGATGAGAACAAGGTCGATGCCGCCGTCGAGCAGACCGTTCAATTGCTCGGTATAGGCAGCCCGCAGCTCTTCGAACGTGACGTTGCGCGCCGCCGGATCGTTGACGTCCGGCGAGATGGAAGCGGTCTTGGGCTGAGGCCCCAGGGCGCCGGCCACGAAGCGCGGCCGCTCGGGCGTGCTGAACTCGTCGCAAGCCGCGCGCGCCAGCCTGGCCGATTCCAGATTGAGCTCGTAGGCGATTTCGCTTAGCCCGTAGTCGCCCTGGGCGATGGAGGTGGCACCGAAGGTGTTGGTTTCGACGACGTCGGCGCCCGCCGCCAGGTACTGCCGGTGGATGTCGGCGATGATGTCGGGCCGCACCAGCGACAGCAGCTCGTTGTCGCCGCGCACGTCCTTGGGGTGGTCGGCGAAGCGCTCGCCACGGAATTGCGCCTCGGTAAGCTTGTGCTGCTGGATCATGGTGCCCATGGCCCCGTCCAGTATCAATATGCGCGAACCCAGCAGGCGCGCGAAGTCGGCGCCGCGGGTGTAGTCGGATATAGGATAGGGCAAGGCTGGATAGGACACGCGGATTACCTGAATGACAATAAGCGGAAAGCCGCGCCGGACATGGCCGCGCGGGCTCCAAAAATAAAAAGGGAATCAAGCATTGTATCGGCTTCGCCGCCAAACTACATGTGTAACCCTTTCGGGCTAACGCCTTTTACGCAGCCAATGGCCCATGTTTCCAGGGTTTTCCGGACTGGGCAGGCGGCAGCATGAAAAAAACTCAAGCTAACCATGCGGAGAAATCATGCAGAAGCGGCGCCGGGCCATCGCATGGTAAATTTCTGCCTGATTGAGGTGCTTTCGGAGCCGAACCCCACAACGCCGCCCTACGACGGCGATCGGCCCTGCGAAAGTTAAACGGGAAACAGAACGCGCCAACAGGCAACCTGAGCGCGCAAGCTGTGCTGCCCCCGCAACGGTAGGCATGCCGCGCATGCCAGCCCGACACCGGCCCCAACAAACGGCTCGCCGCCCAGCGCCATTCCGTCAATACGGGTGAACCGCGCGCGGCGATTTACCCACCAAGGGCGTGCGGGGACGCGCGCCCCCTTCAGGTCCAACCATGAATCCGAAATCTCCTTTGCATGCGCTTGCCGTCGCGGCCTGTGCACTGCCCCTGGCCGCAACGGCCCAGACCAGCCAAAGCGCCCAAGCTCCTGCATCCGTTTCCCAACTGCAGAATATCGTCGTCACCCCCGCCCGCATCGAGCAGCCCGAAAACAATGCCATCGGCGACGTCACCGTCATCGACAGCCAGGAGCTGCAGCAAGCCGGCCAAAGCAGCCTGGCCGAAGTGCTGGCACAGCACCACGGCATAGAAACCTACAACAGCGGCGGCCCGCAGACCACTACGGGCGTATTCCTGCGCGGCGCCAACGCCAACCAGACCCTGGTCCTGGTGGACGGCCTGCGCATCAACCAGGCCGCCAGCGGCGGCGTCAACTGGAACGCCATCGACCCCTCCACCATCGACCGCATCGAAATCGTGCGCGGCGCGGCCAGCAGCCTGTACGGCTCGGACGCCATCGGCGGCGTCATCAACATCATCACGAAGAAGTCCGGCGAGGACCGCCCGCTGAGCGCCTTCGGCAACATCGGGCTCGGCAGCTACAGCACATTCAAGTCCAGCGTGGGACTTTCGGGCGCAAGCGACGGCTGGGACTACGGCATTTCGGCCAGCCTGGCCGACAGCAGCGGCTTCAACTCCATTGCTTCACCCGACACCAGCAAGGACAGCGACGGCTATACGCAACGCTCGCTGTCGGCTTCGCTGGGATACCGCTGGCGTCCCGGCCACCATATCGGATTCACCGCCTACGACGGCTACACCCATGCCGACACGGACGCTTACCTGGCCAGCCTGGATCCCGCCTATGCCGTCACGCGCCAGCAAATCTACGCCATCACCAGCACGGACGACATTACCGACTACTGGCAAAGCGTCCTGCGCTTCGGCTTCACCAGGGAGTCCGTGGATGGCAGCGACAGCGGCTCCATCGGCAGCCTGCAGCGCAACTACAGCTGGCAGAACAACCTGAAGCTGGCCCCCGGCCAGAACGTGTCGCTGATCCTGGAGCGCCGCGAGGAGCGGATTTCGGGCGACACCGCCTACGACAACGACGCGCGCAACACGAACTCCGCCGGATTAATCTACCGGGGCGACTTCGGCGCCCACCATGTGCAGGCCAGCGTGCGCAACGACAATATCTCGGGCTATGGCAACGAAACCACGGGCGGCCTGGCCTACGACATCGACATCGACAATGCCTGGCGCGTCGGCGTTGCCGGCAGCACCGGCTTCAAGGCTCCTTCGTTCAACGACCTGTATTATCCGGCCCTGTACAGCCCGTACTACAACTACGAAAGCAACCCCGACCTCAAGCCCGAGAAGTCGCGCAACGTCGAAGCCAGCCTGCGCTACCAGACCGAAACCACCAAGCTGGGACTCGTGGTCTACCAAAACAAGATCCGCGACCTGATCGACGGCAACGCCTGCAAGACCTACGATGCGTTCGGCTTTTGCGCGCTCAACAGCCCCGAGAACGTCAACGCGGCAACCATACGCGGTATCACGCTTACCGGCGAACAGCGCTTCGGGGCGACAACCGTTCGCGCCAGCGCCGATTTCAGCAACCCCAGGGACGATGAAACCGGCAACCAGTTGAGCCGCCGCGCGCGGCAGGTGTACCGGCTGAATGCGGATCATCGCATCGCGCACTGGACCCTGGGCGCCGAGTATATGTTCGTGGGCAGGCGCTACGACGATGCCGCCAACCAGAACAGCCTGGGCGGCTATGGCCTGGTCAACCTGACCGCCAATTACGACTTCACCAAGAACGTATCCGTCCAGGTCCGCTGGAACAACGTCCTGAACAAGGACTACGTCAACGCGTTGTACTTTGCGCCGTACAGCTACAACACGCCCGGCTCGAATGTGTTCGTGAACCTGGCATGGCGAATGTAAAGCCGCCGCAAACGCGCCGCGGCGAACGGCGCGGCTTGAGGGCCCGCCTGGCATCGGCGGCCAGGGCCGCCGTGATTGCGACCCTGGCCGGCCCGCTTCCAGGCCTGGCGCAAGCCGTCGGGCCGGACACGCCTGCCACCCATGCATCCGGCGGCTTCAATGAATCGCCGCGCGTTCCGGCGGCCATCCACGCAAGCCGGGCCATCACGCTCACCCCCCACATCACCGAACTGGTCTTTGCCGCCGGCGCGGGCAGCCATATCGTTGCCACCGTCATCAGCAGCGACTACCCGCCCGCTGCCGCCGGCATTCCCAAAATCGGCGACGGCCTGAACGTGAGCCTGGAAAAAGCGCTGACGCTGAACCCCGACCTGGTCATCGGCTGGCACGACTCGGGCGCCGCCAGAACCCTGGCGCCCAGCCTGGCCCGGCTGCACATTCCACTTATCTATTCCAGCCCCAAGACACTTGCGGACATTCCCGAGCAAATCCAGCGCTTCGGCCAGATATTCAACACACAGGCAACAGCCGGACCCGCCGCGCGGGCGCTACGGCAGCGCATTCATTCCCTGCAAGAAAAATACGCCCACGCACAACCCGTCACGGTGTTCATCGAGGTGGGCGCTTCGCCGCTGTACACCATAGGCCGCGACCCCTTGCTGAACAACGTCCTGCACACCTGCGGCGGCGTCAACCTGTTCGCCGGCACGCAAGCAGCCGCGCCGCAGATCGACGCCGAAACCCTCATCGTGAAACAGCCCGACGCCATCATCACCACAGAGCCCTCGCCCGCCCGCTACCGGCAGCGCATCCAGGACTGGACCAGGCTGCAGCTCGCGGCCGCACGCAACCATCATGTCTACAACGTGAACCCGGACTGGCTGTTCCGCCCGGGGCCCAGGCTTGTCGACGCGGCCGAGGCGCTGTGCGCGGACCTGGACGAAGCGCGCCGGAAACAGCAATAAGACGCCTGTAGCACGCGGCGGCCGGACCGCGCGGCAAACAGACGCCTTGCCCATCATCAATGCGGCGCACCGGCGCCGTGGCTTCGGCAAGCCGGGCCGGCAGGCCGCTATCCGGCCCGCTGCGCCGCCAAATGGATTATCCTTTCACACTGCACACCGATTCCTTATCGCATCCCCAGCAACGCAAACCATGACGAACACAGACATCTTTACCCTTGCCGGCCGCCACTACTCGTCGCGCCTGCTCGTCGGCACCGGCAAATACAAAGACTTCGAAGAAACCCGCCAGGCCATCGAAACCAGCGGAGCCGAAATCGTGACCGTGGCCATACGCCGCACCAATATCGGCCAGAATCCGGGCGAGCCCAATCTGCTGGATTTCCTGCCTCCCGAAAAGTTCACCATCCTGCCCAATACCGCCGGCTGCTACACCGCCGACGACGCCGTGCGCACGCTGCGCCTGGCCCGCGAACTGCTCGACGGCCACAAGCTCGTCAAGCTGGAAGTGCTGGGCGACAAGGCCAATCTGTTCCCCAACATGCCCGAAACCCTGAAAGCCGCCAAAACCCTGGTCGACGACGGCTTCGACGTCATGGTCTACTGCACGGACGACCCCATACAGTGCCGCATGCTTTCCGACATGGGCTGCGTGGCGGTCATGCCGCTGGCCTCGCTGATCGGTTCGGGCATGGGCATCGTCAACCCCTGGAACCTGCGCCTCATCATCGACCAGGCCACCGTGCCCGTGCTGGTGGACGCCGGGGTGGGCACCGCCTCGGACGCCGCGGTGGCCATGGAGCTTGGCTGCGACGCCATCCTCATGAACACCGCCATTGCGGGGGCGCGCAATCCCGTCCTCATGGCCAGCGCCATGAAAAAAGCCGTCCAGGCGGGGCGCGAAGCCTATCTGGCCGGCCGCATGCCGCGCAAATACTACAGCGCCGACCCCAGCTCGCCCGATCAAGGCCTGCTCCAGTCCGTCAGCCCGCAAACCACTTCGGCATCATGATTCCCAACGCGCTGACCATTGCGGGCGTCGACCCTTCAGGCGGCGCCGGAGTGCTGGCCGACATCAAGACCATGAGCGCCCTGGGCGCCTACGGCACGGCGGTCATCGCCGCGCTTACCGCCCAGAACACCCAGGCCGTCACCGGCGTCTGCCCGGTTCCTCCCGCCTTCGTCGCACAGCAAATAGACACCTTGTTCGCCGACGTGCGCATCGATGCCGTGAAAATAGGCATGCTGGGCCAGCAGCCCGTCATCCGGGCCGTTGCCGAAAGGCTGGCCCACTGGAAGCCCGCCCATATCGTGCTGGATCCGGTAATGGTGGCCAAAAGCGGCGATGCCCTGCTGGAGAAATCGGCCATCCAGGAACTGCGCGACCACCTTCTGCCCCTGGCCACGGTGATCACCCCCAACCTGCCCGAGGCCGGCGTCCTGCTCGAGTCGTCGCCTGTGGAATCCGTCAAGGAAATGCGCCGCGTGGCCGAAAAGCTGCGGCGCCTGATGCACGACAACGGCGAACGCTGGGTCTTTCTGAAGGGCGGGCACCTGCCGGGCAATGACACCATCGACCTCTTGCACGACGGCGACCGCATGCTGGAACTGCCTGGCCGGCGCATCGACACCAAGAATACGCACGGCACCGGCTGCACGCTTTCGGCCGCGCTGGCGGCCCTGCTGCCGCGCATCGCCGACGTTCCCGAGGCAGCGCGCCAGGCCAAGGCCTACCTCGTGGCCGCCATCGCGCATTCGGGGCAGTTGCAGGTGGGCAGCGGCCACGGCCCCGTGCATCACTTCCACGCCCTCTGGCCCGCGTAGTAGCCCAAGGGCGGTGCCCGGCCAGGCCAGCAACGCACGCCTTTGACGCCCCCTGTTCTTGCGGGAAACGCGGGGCCGTCCCTTTGACCCGCCAAATTAGTACAATAGGAAATTCTTTCTCCGGTTTTTTTGCCGCCGGGCCGCCCCAAGGCAAAAAGCTTTTTTCGTACTGCATACTCATGAACGTGACAGCTCTTTCCGACATCGAACAAGCCCGCTTCAATATGATCGAGCAGCAAATCCGCCCCTGGGACGTGCTGGATCAAAACGTATTGCAAGCCCTGTTCGCCGTTCGCCGCGAACGCTTCGTCCCGCCGGGCCTGCAAGCCCTGGCCTTCTCCGACGTCGAACTGCCCATCACGCTTAACGCCCACGATACCCGCGAAACCATGCTGGCGCCGCGGGTCGAAGCCCGCCTCGCGCAGGAACTGCTGCTCAAGCCCAACGACTGCGTGCTGGAAGTCGGCACCGGCTCGGGCTACCAGGCCGCCTTGCTGGCGCATCTGGCGCAACAGGTCACCAGCATCGAAATCGACAGCCGCATCGCCGCCTTCGGCGAGCAAAACCTGCAGCGCAACCAGGTCAGCAATGTCAAGGTCGAGATCGGCGCCGGCCACGCCGGCTGGGGAACCGCCGAATACGACGCCATCCTGCTTACCGGCTCCACCCCCGCCGTGCCCGATGCCCTGAAATACCAGTTGTGCATCGGTGGGCGCATGGTGGTGGTCGTGGGGCAGGGCCCGGTCATGACCGCCTACCGCATCACCCGCACCAGCGCAGCCAGCTTCGATACCGTGGGCCTGTTCGACACCGTCATCAAGCCCTTGCGCGGCACCGCGGTCTCCACGTTCAAGTTCTAAGCTCATGCCTGCGCCGCTCTCGGTAGGCGTCGGCCTGGCGGCGCTGGCGCTCGCGGGCGGGCTGTTCCCCGCCCATGCGCAAACCACGCAAGATCTGCTGCAAATCTGGAACGCGGCCCGGCAGCGCGACCCCATCTACGCGGCCGCTCGGGCCCAAAGCCGCGCCGAACAGGAAAAAATCCCCCAGGCCCGGGCCAGGCTGCTGCCCTACATAACCGCCGGCGGCGCGGCCGAAGTGGACAACACGCGCCGCCTGCAGAACCTGCAGCACGGCTCGACCGATACGCGCGGCTTGTGGAACCTCACCCTTACCCAGCCCATCGTCAACCTCGGCGACTGGGACAGGCTCAAGCAGTCCGAATTCATCGCCCGCTCGGCCGAGCTGGGCGCCCGGCAAGCCCACCAGGAACTGATCCTGCGCGTCGCGCAGGCCTATTTCGACGTTCTGGCGGCACAGGACGCGCTGCGCACCTTGCAGGCCCAGAAGCAGGCTGTCGCCGCGCAATTGCAGGCGGCGAAAAAAGGATTCGAGCTCGGCAGCACGACCATTGCCGACACCTATGAAGCCCAGTCGCGGCTCGACCTGCTCAACGCCAGCGAACTGCAGGCGCACAACGCCGTACAGGTCAGCCAGGACCAGCTCGCCAAGATCATCAACGAACCTCCCGGCCAGCTTGCCGGCCTGAACGCCAAAACCCGGCTGCCGCCGCCCCGGCCCGGCAATCTGGGCGACTGGACGGCCCAGGCCTCGCAGGCCAACCTTGCCGTAGCTCGCGCCCGGCTGGCCGCCAAGGTTTCCGAAAAGCAAATCGATATCGCCAAAAGCGGGCACGCTCCCACGCTGAGCCTGTACGCCCAAACGGGCAGCACCAGCGACCGCGGCATCTACGGGGTGCAAAACGGACCCCGTTCGCTCGACACCACGGTAGGCCTGCAGCTTTCCATCCCTATTTATTCAGGCGGCGAAGTGTCGTCGCAGGTCCGCGAGCAGACTTCGCGCCTGCAACAAGCCCGCTACGAACTGGAAGCCGCCAAACGCCAGGCGGTGCAATCGACCCAGCAATATTTCTCGGGCGTCACCTCGGGCCTGGCCCAGATCGAAGCCCTTCTGGCCGCCGAAAAATCCAGCCTGGCCTCGCTCAACGCCAATAGAACCGGCTACGAAATCGGCGTGCGCGTGAACATCGACGTGCTCAACGCCCAACAGCAGTTGTACGAAACGCGGCGCGCGCTGTTTCGCGCCCGCTACGACACCTTGATGCACAGCCTTAGGCTCAAGGCCAGCAGCGGCATACTGAACGAATCGGATATCGTGGCCGTCAATCGGTTGCTGGAAACAGGACGGGGCGCCGCAGACACGCGGCCGGGCCTGAATCCGACGCTTGACGACTAAGAACACGCCCAGCCCTAAAAGCGCAACGCACCCGCTTCTATTGACAGGCCATTGGTTCGCGCAGGCCGGCGCGTAACGTCAGCCCCGAATCTTGCGCAGCAAGGCAGTGGTCGAGCGCTCGAACTCGAAGGGAATGGCTACCGCCCTGCCCCCCCAGCTCTTGACACTGGCGGTTTCGGGCAGGCTTTCCATGTTGTAGTCGCCGCCCTTGACGATGATGTCGGGCCGCAATTGCTCGATCAGCGCCTGGGGCGTGTCTTCGCTGAACATGGTAACCGCCGACACGCATTCCAAGGCGGCCAGCAGGGCCGCGCGGTCTTCCTGGCGGTTGAGGGGACGGTCGGCCCCCTTGCCCAGGCGGCGCACCGATTCGTCGGTATTGACCGCCACGACCAGCGTCGCCCCGAGCTGAGCGGCGGCATCCAGATAGGTGACATGCCCGCGGTGCAGGATGTCGAACACGCCATTGGTAAAGACCAACGGGCGTGTCAGCGTGCCGGCCCGCGCCGCCGCCACGCACTCGTCGCGGCTCAACATCTTGGCTTCGAAACGCGCTGCCATGCGCGCTTATGCCGCCACGGCCGGCAGGGACTTGGTGATTTCCTTGCGATAACGATTCAGGTCTTGCACGGTATTGAACGTGGTGTCCATGAGCAGCGACATATTGTGCAGAATGCGCGAACTGACCTTGCCTTCCCATTCCTTGTCGAACAGGATCTGGTTGTCGAGCCAGTTCTCGAGCCAGCCCGGCGACGGCAGCTTGGACTGCACCGTGTCGTTGGGGAACATGTCTTTGTTGACGTGCAGATTGGTGGGATGCAGCGCCTGCGGCGTGCGGTGGGCCGACGCCATGAGCACGCCGATCTTGGCGAACGCCAGCCTGGCCTGCTGGCCGAACTCGCTGCCCTTGTGCACCAGGGCGCGCTTCATGTAGCGCAGGTAGGCACCGGCGTGGCGCGCTTCGTCCTGGGCGATGATTTTGTAAATGCTTTTGATGACGGGCTCGGTATGCCAGTCGGACGCCCGCCGGTACCAGTGGTTCAGGCGGATCTCGCCGCAAAAATGCAGCATCAGGGTCTCGAGCGCAGGGGCCGGGTCGAACTCGAAGCGCACATTGTGCAGCTCTTGCTCGGTGGGCACGAGTTCCGGCCGGAAGCGGCGCAGGTACTCGATGAGCGCCAGCGAATGCTTTTGCTCTTCGTAGAACCAAATGGACATGAAGGCGGAAAAATCGCTGTCGTCGCGATTGTCGCGCAGGAACATTTCGGTGGCCGGCAGGGCCGCCCATTCGGTAATGGCATTCATTTTGATCGTGTATGCCTGATCGTCCGAAAGCTTGCTGCCGTCGAAATCGTCCCATGGAATGTCGGACGCCATGTTCCAGCGCACCGCTTCCATTGATTTGAACAGTTCAGGATAAAGCATATGGATCTCTCTTGTGTAATTGTTTATACCTTCGAATACACGATCCGAAAGCAAGCCGGTCCCGGGACGACGGCGGTTTCCGCGAAGGCCGAACGCCCGGGTGTGAACAGCTTTTGCCGTTCACGCTCCTGACTGCGTTCATGGTATAGCCCCTTTTTATCATCTATGTGTCAGGATTGCTGCAATACACTAAAAATCATAAGGTTTAGCGTAATACCCAATTTATTGTCCCGCAAGTGCCCAAATTGCAACGCCCACGGCTACCGCCACCGTGGCGGCAAAGACCATGAGCAAGCGATTGGTGTGTTCCTGGGCGCGGCGCAACTGGTCGATTTCCTGCTTGATTTGCGGCAGGGAGTCCGGGCGCGACAGGTTGCCGTGCACCAGGCGCGGCAATTCGGGCAGAATCTGCACCCACTGCGCCGCCTCTTTGTCCAGGCGCTGGCGCAACCCGGCCAGCCCCACCCTTTCGCGCATCCATTTCTCCAGAAAGGGCTTGGCCGTTTTCCAGAGATCCAGCGCCGGGTCCAGTTCGCGCCCCATCCCTTCGACATTCAGCAGCGTTTTTTGCAACAGAACCAGTTGCGGCTGGATTTCGACGTTGAAGCGCCGCGAGGTCTGGAACAGGCGCAGCAACACCTGCCCCAATGAAATCTCGGCCAGGGGGCGGTCGAAATAAGGCTCGCACACGGCCCGCACCGCCCCTTCGAGTTCCTCTTCGCGCGTGCCGGCGGGCACCCAGCCCGATTCGATGTGCAGCTGCGCCACACGGCGATAGTCGCGCCGGAAAAAGGCCAGGAAGTTCTGCGCCAGATAGTTCTTGTCGTGTTCGGAGAGCGAACCCACAATGCCGAAATCCAGGGCGATATAGCGCCCAAGGGTATCGGGCGAATCGGAAACGTAGATATTCCCCGGATGCATGTCGGCATGGAAAAAGCCGTCGGCAAAGACCTGGGTGAAGAATATTTCGACCCCCATGCGGGCCAGCTCGCCGATATTGACCCCCGCCGCCCGCAGGCGGTCGATGTGGCTTACCGGTATGCCGTGCATTCTTTCCATGGTGAACACCGTAGTCGTGGTCAATTCCCAGACCACTTCCGGCACCATGAGCAAATGCGCGCGGCCGGTATCCGGCCCGAAATTGCGCCGCAACTGGCTGCAATTGGCGGCTTCGCGCACCAGGTCCAGTTCGTCGTGCAGGTATTTGTTGAATTCGGCCACGACCTCGCGCGGCTTCAGCCGCCGGCTGTCGGGCGCAAGCCGCTCGACCACGCTGGCCAGCACCCGCATCAGCGCCAGGTCCTTTTCGATAATACCGAGCATGCCCGGGCGCAGCACCTTGACAGCGACCTCGCGCCCGTCATGCATGACGGCAAAATGCACCTGGGCAATCGAGGCCGACGCCACCGGATCGACCTCGAAATGCCGGAACAGCTGGTGCGGAGAGCTGCCCAGCGCCGCTTCGATGCAGGCCGCCGCCTTGTCGGAGGGAAACGGCGGCACGCGGTCCTGCAGCAAGGCCAGCTCGGTGGCGACATCCAGGGGAATGAGATCGCGGCGCGTGGACAGCACCTGGCCGAACTTGACGAAAATGGGCCCCAGGGACTCCAGCGCCAGGCGCAGGCGCACGCCGCGCGGAACCCGGGGCGGACGCCCGAAACGGACGATGCGCAGCAGGCAATGGGCGATGGGATGCTTGATGCTGGACAACACCAGCTCGTCGAGCCGGTAGCGCAGCGCTATGAATACGATGCGGACGAATCGAAACAGGGTCAGCATGCGCGGTTATTCCGGCCTTGGCGCGCGGCGCTATGTTCCAGCCCCGCCACGCTGCGCTCAAGCGCATCGAGGCGCCGCAGCGCCGCCTGGACGCCGGCCTGCCATTCGATGAACGGCGGCCGGGACACCAGGACACGGCTTTCCTCGGACAGGTATTCGCCCATATTGCCCGCGAGGCGGCGGCCCGCAAGCCGCGTGCCGTCCAACAGCTTTCGGGCGCCTCCCATGAGGCGCACCGCCGCAACATCGCCCACCACCCTGGCCAGGTCGTCTTCGACGTCCCAACGCAGGTCACGCGCCAGTTCGGACACGACGGCGGCAAGGCCCGCATCGCCCTGCACATGCATGAGGCCGGCGATTTCCGAAGGGTCGGCAGAGCGCAGGGCCTGCGGCAGCTGCCCCAGGTTCGCGGAAGGAATGGTCAGCATGACATCGGGGACGACCGCCGGATCGGACGGCTGCACGCCGCCATCGGACAGCAGCGTCAACCCCGCCACCCAGGGCCCGACGGAAAAACGGACGGTTTTTCCGGCATGGCGGGCCAGCTTTTCAAGCGCCCATGGCTCGCGCCGCAGCAGCTTGTTGAGCGCGCTGGCGAAAACATGAGCGGGAGCAAGAAAAGAGGGAATAGGAAGCATGGCGAAGGTTCGCGGCCAGCGCGAAACACAGGGAAAAATATTCCAGCCCTAAGTTTAACTGACAATAGAAAAATCTTTGCCGGGCGGAATGCAAACAATCCGGGCCGGCGCCCGAAGGGCCGGCCCGGATTGTTCCGCCAGAACCAGCGCTCGGGCGTGCCGGCGGCTGATTGGCGCTGCGTTCGACTAACTGGCGTCGTCGACGGGGATTTGCTGGATGCCGGCCAGCAGCCAGCCCGCTTCCTCGGCTTTATAAAGATTCCATACTTCCTCGAAGCGGAAGGCTTCCGCCCCGGCGGACTCGCGCAGCATGCCCGAATAGCGCACGCTGGCCAGGTGGCCGCCCGCAACGGCCTCGATACCCAGCAATTCGGCATTGAGCAACACCACTTCGGTGGTTTCGGGCTTGCCTTCGCGCGCGAGGATCTGCGGCTTGATCTCGGCGATGAGATCGTCGGTCAGGTATTCGGAAAGACGATCGACATCGCCGCTGTCCCAGATTTTTTGGATGGCGATGAACTGCGCCTTGGCATTGGCCAGGAAAGTGGAGGTGTCGAAATCGCCGGGAATGAACCAGCTTTCGTCGGCCGGCGCGGCGGGCGCCGAGGCAACGGATGCGGCAGGCTCGTGCGCCGGCTGGCTGGGCTGGCCCCATGGCTGGGCCGGCGCATTGCCGCTGCCGGAAGTACGGAACGTGCCTTGCGCCCCCTGCATGGCCGGCCGCGCCGCGGACGAAGCGCCGCGCAGGCGCCGCACGATGAACATGACGGCAAAGACCAGCAGGGCGATGAGCACCATGCTGGACATCATTTCGAGGAAGGCGCCGCCCAGCCCCAGGTTGGACAGCAAGGCTGCAATGCCCAGACCCGCGGCTATGCCGGCAATGGGGCCCAGGAAGCGCGACATGCCGCTTTTGGCTGCCGTGCCGGCCGCTGCGGCGCTTCCGGCGGCTGCCGCCGGCGCCGCGCTGCGCTGGGTGGCCGAAGCTGCCGCCGGGGGCGTAACCGCCTGGCGCTGCTGGGTAATGTTGGACGACTGCCGCCCAAAGCTCTTGCCACCCCCCAGGCGCCGCGCCTCGGCGTCGAACGAGGCCGACATCAGGGCGCCCGCCGACACCGCCAGCATGGCGATGGCAAAAAATCTGTGAAGTCTTCGAGACATGTCGTGTTCTCCGGTAGAAGCGCACGGCCGGGGCCTGGCGCTGGATACTGTGTTGTTCAAGGAAAACGCCCCGCAGCGTTTTCTTACTACAAGCTGAATATTAACTTAAAACACGATTAATCGGAGAAAAACCGGGGAGAGTTCCAAAAAAACAAAGGCGGAGCCCTGCCTGGGCCCGTTGAGGAAGTATTTTGGGGAAGTTTTTAGGACAGCCTTTGGAACAGGCTTTCAGCGAAGCGCACCGGAAAGCCTCTTGGCGCAGCGAACAGGCCGGCCGCTAAAGCGGGACGAGAGCGCGGGTGGAAGGGCCGCTTGGACGGCTTTCCGCGGCCAAGCCATGGCGCACCGCAAAAACAAGAGGGGGCGATCAGTCCAGCTTCACGCCTTCGTGCAGCGCCACGACGCCTGCCGTGAGGTTGAAGTAGCGCACCCGCGACAAACCCGCCGTCTCGAGCATGGCGGCCAAGGTTTCCTGGTCGGGATGCATGCGGATGGACTCCGCCAGATAGCGGTAGCTGTCTTCGTCGCCCGCCACTTTCTTGCCTATCCAGGGCAGGATATTGAAGGAATACCAGTCGTAGGCGGGGGCCAGGGGCTTGGCCACGCGCGAAAACTCCAGCACCAGCAGCTTGCCGCCCGGCTTCAGCACCCGCCGCATTTCGGCCAGCGCCCGGTCTTTGTGCGTCATGTTGCGCAAGCCGAAAGCCACGCTGACGCGGTCGAAATAACCGTCGGGGAACGGCAGCTTTTCGGCGTCGCACACGGCGGTGGGAACCAGAACCCCGTGATCCATGAGGCGGTCGCGCCCCACGCGCAGCATGGAATCGTTGATGTCGGTCAGCCATACCTGGCCCGACGGTCCGGCCTTTTTCGCGAACGCCTTGGCCAGGTCGCCCGTGCCGCCGGCAATGTCCAGCACCTTCATGCCCGGGCGGACAGCGGCACGGCCGATGGTGAACATTTTCCACACCCGATGCAGGCCGCCCGACATCAGGTCGTTCATGATGTCGTAGCGCGATGCCACCGAATGGAATACCTCGGCCACCTTGCCGGCTTTTTCGGCCTCGCTGACGGTTTTATAGCCAAAATGGGTGGTCGACTCGGGGGACTGGTCGGAGGAAGTGGAATTTTGCATGATGCGTTATCGTACCCCATCGGGGCAAAGAAGGATTCGGCAAGCGGCAGCGACGGCCTGGCACTGGCAGGCCTATTTTAAATCCACCCGCGCAACGTCCTGTCCAGGCCTCGTGAAATTCACAAACCTGAAACAATTCGTCCATAAACTGCAGGCTTCATACCCAAAACACCACTGCAAAGATTCCGCCCATGAGCACAACCATACTCGTCATCGAAGATGAACCCGCCATCCAGGAGCTGATTTCCGTCAACCTGAGTTTCGCTGGGCACAAGGTATTGCGGGCCTTCGATGCGGAGCAGGCGCAAACCCTGATCCGGGCCGAGCTGCCCGACCTCATCCTGCTGGACTGGATGCTGCCAGGCGCCTCGGGCATTACTCTGGCCAGGCAACTGCGCGGCGACGAGCGCACCCGCCAGGTTCCCGTCATCATGCTGACCGCCAAAGGCTCGGAGCACGACAAAATAGAAGGCCTGGAGGCCGGCGCCGACGACTACATCACCAAGCCCTTCTCGCCCAAAGAGCTGATTGCGCGCATCAAGGCGGTGCTGCGCCGCCGCGCGCCCCAGCTCACCGACGACATCATCGCCATCGGCAGCCTGCAACTGGACCCGACGACGCACCGTGTCACAGGCAATGGCATCAACCTTACCATCGGCCCCACCGAGTTCCGTCTGCTGCATTTCTTCATGACGCATACCGAGCGCGTATTCTCGCGGACGCAACTGCTGGACCAGGTATGGGGCGACCACGTGTTCGTGGAGGAGCGCACCGTGGACGTGCACATCCGCCGGCTGCGCAAGGCCCTGGAGCCCGGCGGGCACGAGAACCACATCGAAACCGTGCGCGGCGCCGGCTACCGTTTCACGGCCCAGCCGGCCGCGGCGACGGCTCAAGCCTGAGCCCCGGAACACAACACGATGTAAGGTATAGTTTCTTTTTCCAGACTATACATAGCATAGCCGGGCCGCCCGCAAAGCTTCACCGAAACGACGCTGCAACTAGCATGACCAAAACATTAATCTCGATGGGCTTGTGGGGCTTGGCTGCCTGGCTGGCCGGGACATGGATCAACGCCACCACCGGCTGGGCGATCCTGGTCTTCGGCCTGGCGGCGATGATCCTGATCAGCGGAGCGCAGTTGTCGAAGATCAGCCGCTGGGCCAGGAACATCGAGGCCCCCCCGCCCGTCTCGGTCGGCCCCTGGGACGACGTGCTGGCCGTCATCTACCGGCAGCTGCGCAAGAACCACAGCAAGATCGACGAACTGCATCGTCAGGTGGACAGCATCATGCTGGCCGCCGAAGCTCTGCCCGACGGCGCCATCACGCTCGACGAGGAAATGCAGATCACCTGGTGCAACAAGACCGCAAGCGAACACACCGGCCTGAAGCTGGCCACCGACAAGGGCTTCAGCATCTTCAATATTTTGCGGGCGCCCGAGTTCGCGAAATACGGCCGGCAAGTCTCGTGGCCCGAGCCAATACTGCTGCACCTGTCCAAGGACGGCCAGGAAAAATCCCTGCTGGTGCAGCTGACCCCCTACGGCATCAAGCAGTTCCTGATCGTGACGCGCGACGTCACCCAGGTGGAAAAGCTGGAAACCACCCGCAAGGACTTCGTGGCCAATGTCTCGCACGAATTGCGCACGCCGCTCACTGTGTTGTCGGGGTTCCTGGAAACCCTGCACGACATGCCCGGCGATTCACTCAGCGCCGAACAGCGCGAGCACTACCACACGCTGATGATGGAACAGGCTACGCGCATGGAGGCCATCGTGGCCGACCTGCTTACGCTTTCCACGCTGGAATCCTCGCCCTCTTCCATCGGCGAGCCCGTGCGCCTGGCGAAGGTCATCGACAACGCCCTGCTGCAGGCCAAGACGCTATCGAGCGGCCAGCATGTTTTTGTGGAGAACATCGACAAAAGCCTGTGCGTACTGGGCATCGAGTCGGAACTGGCCTCGGCCGTCAGCAATCTGCTGACCAACGCTGTACGCTACACACCCAAGGACGGCACCATTACCGTAAGCTGGTACATCACCGAAACCGGAAGCGCCTGCTATTCGGTGCAGGACACCGGCATCGGCATCGCCTCGCAAGACATTCCCAGGCTTACCGAACGCTTCTACCGCGTCGACCGCGGCCGTTCGCGCGCCACCGGCGGCACCGGCCTGGGCCTGGCCATTACCAAGCACGTCGCCATGCGCCACAACGCCGAGCTGCACATCCGCAGCCGCTTCGGCGCCGGCAGCATCTTCTCGGTGGAGTTCCCCGCCCCCCGGGTCGTCATCCAGCCCGAAGACAGCCCGCCAGGCGCGTAAGCCGCGGCGATCGCCTCGGGCTTCGCCCCGCCTTGCCGCGGACAGGGCGGGAAAACTACACCAGCACGCGCTCGATGCCGCCGGCGTTCGCGTCGCGCACGTAGTCTTCCATCCAGGTTTCGCCCAGGATGTGCTTGGCCATTTCAATGACGATGTAGTCCGCGTCCATGCCGGTGTCTTCCTCGTAGCGCGAAAGACCCTGCAGGCACGACGGGCACGAGGTAAGTATCTTAACCTCGCCGTCGAAGCCGTCGGCGCGGATCTGCGCCGTGTTCTTGGCCAGTTCTTCCTGCTTGCGAAAACGCACCTGGGTGGAAATGTCGGGGCGCGACACCGCCAGCGTGCCCGACTCGCCGCAGCAGCGATCCGCCTTGATGGTGGCGTCGCCCACCAGCGCCTTGACCGTCTTCATGGGATCCTGCAACTTCATCGGCGTGTGGCAAGGGTCGTGGTACATGTAGCGCGTGCCGGTAATGCCTTCCAGATGCAGGCCTTTTTCGAGCAGGTACTCGTGGATGTCGATGAGGCGACAGCCCGGGAAGATCTTGTCGAACTCGTAGCCGGCCAATTGGTCGTAGCAGGTTCCGCAACTGACCACCACCGTCTTGATGTCCAGGTAATTGAGCGTGGTGGCCATGCGGTGGAACAGCACGCGGTTGTCGGTGATGATTTTCTCGGCCTTGTCGTTCATGCCATTGCCGCGTTGCGGGTAGCCGCAGCACAGATAGCCCGGCGGCAGGACCGTTTGCACACCCACATGCCACAGCATGGCCTGCGTCGCCAGGCCCACCTGGGAAAACAGGCGCTCGGAACCACAACCCGGAAAATAGAACACCGCCTCGCTGTCCGAAGAGGTTGCGTCCGGATTGCGGATGATGGGCACGTAATCGGGGTTTTCAATGTCCAGCAGCTTGCGCGCCGTCTGCTTGGGCAGGCCGCCCGGCATGCGCTTGTTGACGAAGTGGATGACCTGCTCGCGCACGGGCGCTTTGCCGATGGTCGCGGGCGGCGCGGCCATCTGCTTGCGGGCCGGCGCCTTGAACAGGTCGTGGGCGGCGCGCTGGGCCTTGTAGCCGAAATCGATCATGGCCTTGCGCGTGGCCTTGATGACGCGCGGATCCTTGGCGTTCAGGAAGAACATGGCCGCCGTGGTGCCGGGGTTGAACGACTTCTTGCCCATGCGGCGCAGCAAGGCGCGCATTTCCATGGAGACATCGCCGAAGTCGATGTCCACCGGACAGGGGTTGTAGCACTTGTGGCAGATGGTGCAATGGTCGGCCACGTCCTCGAACTCTTCCCAGTGCTTCAGGCTCACGCCCCGGCGCGTCTGCTCTTCGTACAGGAAGGCCTCGATGAGCAGCGAGGTGGCCAGGATCTTGTTGCGCGGCGAGTACAGCAGGTTGGCGCGCGGCACGTGGGTGGCGCACACCGGCTTGCACTTGCCGCAGCGCAGGCAGTCCTTGATGGCGGTGGAAATGGCGCCGATCTCGCTTTGCTGCATGATGAGCGATTCGTGGCCCATGAGGTTGAAGCTGGGTGTCCAGGCGTGGCGCAGGTCGGCGCCAGGCATGAGCTTGCCGGCGTTGAACCGCCCTTCCGGATCGACCCGGCGCTTGTAGTCCTGGAAGGGCTGCAGCTCGTCCTGGGTCAGGAATTCGTATTTGGTCAGGCCGATGCCGTGCTCGCCGGAAATCACGCCATCGAGATCGCGCGCGATCTGCATGATGCGCGCCACGGCCTGGTTGGCTTCGCGCAGCATCTCGTAGTTGTCGGAGTTGACAGGGATATTGGTGTGCACGTTGCCGTCGCCCGCGTGCATGTGCAGGGCCACGAACACCCGCCCCTTGAGCACGCGGTCGTGAATGGCCTGGATCTCGGCCAGCACCGCCGCGCAATCGGAGCCGCCGAAATACCGCTCCATCAGGGCGCGCACTTCGGTCTTCCAGGAAACGCGCACGGTGTGATCCTGCACCACGTCGAACACACGGACGCTGGGCTGGTCGCGCAGGCGCTGCTCCAGCACCTGCTGCAGATCCTGCATGCCCAGGTCGAGCATGATGGGCAAGCCCTGCGCCAGCGGCATGTCCAAGTTGTCCAATAGCCAGGTCCAGCGCTCGCGCACCGCCTGCAGGGTAACCACCGCGTCGTTGCGGCGCTCTTCGAAGATCTCGGCTCGCGTGTGCACGACGTCGTCGTGGTCTTCGGTCTTGCCCACTGGCAGCTCGCCGCTGCTCAGGAACAATTCCAACTGGTCGAGCAGGCGCAGCTTGTTGCGGGTGGAAAGCTCGATGTTGATGCGCTCGATGGCGTCGGTATATTCGCCCATGCGGTTCAGGGGAATGACGACGTCTTCGTTGATCTTGAAGGCATTGGTATGCCTTGCAATGGCCGCCGTGCGCGCGCGGTCCAGCCAGAACTTCTTGCGGGCCTCGGCGCTTACGGCCACGAAGCCTTCGCCGTGGCGCGTGTTGGCCAGGCGCACGACTTCGCTGGCGGCGGCCGCCACCGCATCGGCATCGTCTCCCACGATGTCGCCGAACAGCACCATCTTGGGGAAGGCGCCGCGCTTGCTCTTGGCCGCATAGCCCACGGCGCGCAGATAGCGCTCGTCCAGATGCTCCAGGCCGGCCAGGATGGCGCCGCTGGCGCGGCCGGGGCCGTCAAGGAAGTTCTTGACTTCGACGATGGACGGAATGGCGTCGCGCGCCTGGCCGAAGAACTCCAGACAGACCGTGCGGGTGTGGCTGGGCATGCGGTGCAGCACCCAGCGCGCCGAGGTGATCAGCCCGTCGCAGCCTTCTTTTTGCACCCCCGGCAGCCCGGCCAGGAATTTGTCGGTCACGTCCTTGCCCAGCCCCGCCTTGCGGAACCTGGAGCCTTCGATGACCAGGGTTTCGGAACGCAGCAGCTTGGCGCCGGGCGCGGCCTTGCCGTCGAACCACTTGAGTTCGAAGCGGGCCTGGTCCACGTCGTGGATCTTGCCCATATTGTGCTCGAGCCGGGTCACTTCCAGCCAGTCGCCCTGCGGGTCGACCATGCGCCACCAGGCCAGGTTGTCCAGCGCCGTGCCCCACAGCACGGCCTTCTTGCCGCCGGCGTTCATGGCCACGTTGCCGCCCACACAGGAGGCGTCGGCCGAAGTCGGATCCACCGCGAACACGAAGCCCGCGGCTTCGGCCGCCTCGGTGACGCGCTTGGTGACGACGCCCGCGCCCGTCAGCACGGTGGCCACGGGCTCGGCCAGGCCGGGCAGCGAAGTTTGCTCGACCTCGCCCAGCGCATCGAGCTTTTCGGTGTTGATGACCACCGAACGCCAGGTCAGCGGAATGGCGCCGCCCGTATAGCCGGTGCCGCCCCCGCGCGGAATGATGGTCAGACCCAGTTCGATGCAGGCGCGCACCAGCGCAGCCATTTCAGCCTCGTTGTCGGGCGTCAGCACCACAAAGGGGTATTCCACGCGCCAGTCGGTCGCATCGGTAACGTGCGACACCCTGGACAGGCCGTCGAACTTGATGTTGTCGCGGGCCGTGACGCGCGCCAGGCGGCGCTGCACGCGCTTGCGCAAATCGCGGGTCTGGCTGAATTCGTTTTCGAAGGCCGCCACGGCGCCGCGCGCCGCCTGCAGCAGGTGCGCCACTTTGTCGTCGCGGTTTGCATCGCTGCCGTCGCGCCGGTTGTCGATTTCGGTCAGGCGATGGTTCAGCGCTTCGATGAGCTGGCGCAGGCGCTTGGGGTTGTCGAGCAGGTCGTCCTGCAAATAGGGATTGCGCCGCACGACCCAGATATCGCCCAGGACCTCGAACAGCATGCGCGCCGAGCGCCCCGTGCGGCGTTCACTGCGCAAATCGCTCAGCCATTGCCATGCCTCGTCGCCCAACAACCGGGACACGATCTCGCGATCGGCGAAAGACGTGTAGTTGTAGGGAATTTCGCGCAAGCGCGGCGTTTGCTCAAGGGGGGCCTTGGCGGCAAGCAACTGACTGGCTAGAGGGGCGTTCATGGCTTCTCGGGGGAGGGGAATTGCAGTTTTAGCTGCAAGTTTACTGCATCGAACCGGGAGACCCCGGCCAAGCCGGGCCGGCAGGCGAGCGTTGCAGCGGCATGTTCAGGATCGGCCGTGAGCGCGGGCGGCGGCCTTTACAGCAAACCGGGAAACACCCACAGCAGCCCGGCCGTCATCCCCGCGTAGCGCACGAACTTGCCCAGGGCCATGTAAAAGACCGACGGCCAGAACGGCAGTTTGAGCCAGCCGCCCACGGCGCACAACGGGTCGCCCACCACCGGCAGCCATGTGAAGAACATGACGGCGGGTCCCAGTTTGTGCACCCACTGGCTGATATGCGGATGCCAGCGTCCGCCTATCTGCGCCAGGCCCGCCGGCTTCGCACGCCGGGCGGCCTCGTGCTCGTGGCTCGCCGCCGCATGCCCGTGCCGTTCTTTCCAGCGCTCGAAGGCCTTCTCGGCGCCAAGCCCCATATAGTAGGTAATGATCCCGCCCAGCGTATTGCCCACCGTCGCCGCAGCCACTGCCGGCCAGAACATGTCCGGCACGGCCTTGGCATAAGCGAAAACCACCGGCTCGGACCCCAGCGGCAGCAATGTGGCCGACACGAGGCTCACCAGGAAAATGGCGCTCAGGCCCACCTTGGGCAATGCCAGGGCGGCCAGCAGCCAATGAATCGACGCGTGAATCCATGCTTGCATAGGGCGCTAGTCTACAGAAGAATCGGGAAGGCCAACGGGAATCCATGGAAGCGGGTGGAAGACCGGGAGCTACCCACCAGGATCAGCTGTGCTCTTCCCGAGCGGGGCACGCCCACTGGCCATGCTAGGTCAGGGGGCAGACAATTCGACCCGGCTTCCGCCCTACCTTAAATATACCGGCTGGCTATAGAAAGAAAAAAAGGAGAAATCAGTATTGAACTCCACGAATGAAGATGCTCAAATGTCTGCAATTTGTATCAAGAGTTAACGTCGTTTATTAGTAAAACCCTTGCCCAGCACACCAAGCTCTCCAGCCTGACCCCGCTGAGCCATTGCACCCGGCGATTCCGAACGCACCGACAGGCCCGCCCCCTGCCACATAGCTGCATCGCCGCCACCGCGAGCGGCTCGCTTGTAGGCCAGCATGGCCGATCCAGAGAAAAGGCAACATCATGACTACAAAAACGTCGACCCGAGACTCCAAACCGCAAACCAGGCTGGAGCCTCTTTTCTTCTGCCCGACCAACCACCCCGTCATTCCACCTTTCTCACCTACCCCGCTTTTTCTTCCCCGCCGCACACTGCGCTGGGCATTGACTGCCTGCGCCTTCGCCACGCTTGGAGCCCTGGCTCATCCAGCATGGGCCGATGGCGGCGCCGGCGGCGCAGCCTCCGGCGACACTCGAACCAGTCCTGGAGGCACGCCGGCGAGTCCAGCGGGTCAAGATGGGGTAGACAACACCGGCACTACTTATCGCAAAGGGGGTGGGGGTGGGGGTGGGGGTGGGGTAAGTTTTTCCACGGGCGAGGGCGGCAAAGGCGGCAATGGGGGAATTGGCGCCGACGGCACCCCAGGAGCAGGTGGCTCTGGCGGGGGCGTCGGCAGCACGACGATAATGGAAAACACCTCGTCCCTTTCCGGCATTAACGGCGACGTAGGCATCGCCGGCACCTGGGTTGTTAATAGCGGCGGAGGCGGGGGTGGCGGCGGCGGCGGGGGTGGTTTTGGCTTAATGCTGAACACTACGGACGCGGCGAGCAATCAGTCGAGCGCCGCAATCAACGGCGGCTCGGGCGGTGCAGGTGGCGGCAATGGAGGGCAGTTCGGGGGTTCAGGCGGGGGCGGCGCTGGCGGCGGCGCCGTGCTTCTGAAAGGCTCGGGTGCATATAACAACGCTGGGACATTACTAGGCGGCAACGGCGGAGCCGGGGCTGTAGGTCAAGCCGTCAGTGGCGGCAGCGGCGGCGACGGCGGCGCGGGAGCCGTGCTTACGGGAGCAAGCAGTCTGACGAACCAAAGCGGTGGTGAAATCACCGGAGGCAGCGGCGGCGTAGGCGGCAACAGCAACTTCGCCCGCACAGGAAACGGCGGGTCTGGCGGAGCCGGCGTGCTGCTGATCAACGGCGGAGACGTAAACAACAGCGGTACCATCATCGGCGGCGCGGGAGGGGCGGCAGGAACGGCATCAAACGGTTCAACAGCACCAGGCATGGCCGGAGCGGGCGGCGCCGGCATCGCCGGCTCCAATATTTCCATCATCAACGCCGGTACAATCTCGGGCGGTTTGGGCGGAGGCGGCACGCAGGCCGCCGCCCTGCAGTTCACTGGCGGCGACAACTTCCTAGCCGTTGAAGGCTCTAGCTGGCGCTTAGACGGCAATATCGACATCCAGGCCGGCACTCTCACCTTCAAGCAATCTGACAAGCAAACCGTGGCCAACATCATTACAGGCGACGGCACGCTGATCCAGGATGGCGAAGGCACTCTGACGCTGACAGGGGCAAACACCTATACGGGCGGCACGGAAATTGCTGACAGCCATACGCTGGGGGTCGGCCACAGCAGCGCCCTGGGTTCGGGTACGGTCACGATGGACGACGGCAGTACACTGGCCTTCAAGAGCGACGGGCTAAGTTTGGCGAACGGCTTCAAACTGAACAGCGACTCGACCTTCTCAGTATCTCTCAACCAAACGGCCACAATATCCGGCATTGTCGACGACGACACCTCTCACGGCTTATTATCGCTTGATGGCGGCGGAACCCTCGTTCTCACCAACCTCAATACCTATACTGGCGAAACATGGATCGACGAGGGCACGCTGGCGCTATCGGGCTCGGGCAGCATTGCCAGCTCCAGCAACGTCGACATTTGCGACTGCGGCGCGCTCGACATCTCGGGCACAAACAGCGGCGCTACCATACAAAGCCTGAGTGGCTTCGGCAGGGTCAAACTGGGCGACAAGACACTGACCCTGAGCAATGCCAGTGGCGTCTACGAAGGGAGCATCGAAGGCGCGGGCGGGCTAGTCATCAGTGACGGCGGCGCCGAATACCTGTACGGCGACAACTCCTATCAAGGCGGCACATCCATAGGCGCCAACGCTGTGGTCGCAGTAGGCAAAGATAGCTCGCTAGGCACTGGTACGGTCGCTATATCCGACAGTACCTATCTAATATTCGATGCGGACGGCCTGAACCTGGCCAACAATTTCAAGCTGAGCGGCGAAACGGCTTTCTGGATGGACTCGGGCCATATCGAAACGCTTTCCGGAATTATCAGCGACGGAACCTCTGCTGGCTCACTCGGCATAGCGGGCGATGGCAAGCTGGTACTCACCAATATCAACACCTACACAGGCCCAACCTGGATTACTTCTGGCACAGTGGCGCTGTCGGGCGCGGGCAGCATCGCCAACTCCAGCGGCGTCGATCTCTGCGACTGCGCCACGTTCGACATTTCCGCCACCAACAACGGCGCCACCATACAAAGCCTGGAAGGCGAAGGCACGGTCATGCTGGGGAGCAAAACCCTGACCCTCGGCAACGCCAGCGGCGATTACTCGGGAGTCATCCAGGGCGAAGGAGGCGGCTTGACGGTCAACGGCGGCAAGTTGACCCTGGACGGGGCGAACACCTACACGGGCTCAACCACAATCAACACCGGGACACTGGCGCTGGCGGATGCGGGCAGCATCTCTGCTTCCAGCGGCATCGCTATCCACAACGGCGGAACGTTCGATATTTCGGCCACTACCAGCGGCGCCACCATACAGAATCTTGAGGGCGACAACGGCACGGTAATGCTCGGCGGCAAAGCCTTGACCCTTGCCAATGCCAGTGGCGCCTACTCCGGCGTCATCCAGGGTGCGGGAGGCAGCCTGCTAAAGAACGGCACAGGCACACTGACGCTGAACGGCATCAACACCTATACAGGCGGCACCATGGTCAATGCCGGCACGCTGGAGGTGGGCGATGCGGATCACCCCTCGGCCAGCATCCAGGGCGCTGTGGCGGTCAACAACGGCGGCACGCTGCGCGGCCACGGCAGCATCGCGGGCAATGTGGACAGCACCGGCATCGTCTGGCCGGGCGGCTCCATCGGCACGCTGACCATAGGAGGAAACTATTCGCAGTCGCCGGACGGCACGCTGCAGATCGAAGTCAGCCCGACCGAGGCGTCGCAACTGAAGGTGGGCGGCACAGCCAGTCTGGCCGGCACGCTGAACCTGCTGTACGGGCCGGGCACCTACACCAGCCGGAGCTACCCGATCCTCAGTGCCAAGGCGGTCAACGGCACATTCTCCAGCGTTACCGCCAATAACCCGACGAACGTCGAATACAAGGTGCTCTACGATGCACTAGGTGTGAATCTGGACGTAACGGCCCTGGTGGTGGCACCCACGCAGGCCACTATCTTCGGCGCGATGGGTTCCTCGGCGCTGCGCGCCGGGCAGGCGGCCAACGACATTCTGTTGAGCCGGTTGGCCGGGCCTTGCGGCACGACGGGCGCGGCAAGCGCTCTAGGCAACAACCATGGCGCGGCCTCAGCAAGCGCTTCCCCCTCGTCAGGCGGCGCCTCCCTGGCCTGCCCGCAAACCAACGGCCTGTGGATCCAGGCCCAAGGCACGGACACCCGCATCGACGGCAACCACGGTGCGCCCGACGTGCGCGACCAGCACTACGGCTTTCTCACCGGGTTCGATCATGCCTGGCGCGGCATGACCGTGGGTCTGGCCGGCGGCTACAGCCATGGCGAGGTCAGCGAATCGGGCAACGGTTCGCGCGGCACGCTCGACACCCTGCGCATCGCCGGCTACGCCGCCAAGAACATCGGTCCCTACACCCTGGCCGGCACCCTGGGCTATGCCTACGACTTCGCCTCCACCACCCGCTCGTTCGGCGCCCTGGGATCGGCCAAGGGCGATGGCCATGGCCAGGAATTCAGCGCCGGCCTGCAGGCCAGCCGCACCTGGCAACTGAGCCCGGCCGTCACGCTGACCCCAAGGATCGGAATACGCTATGCCTATCTGGGCGGCCTGGGCACCGACGAGAGCGGCCCCACCGCGCAAAACCTGGGCGTAGGCAACCAGCATCGGCAAAGCCTGCAGCCCTATGCGGGGCTGACGCTGGACTATCGCTTCACCTTGCCCAACAGCGCCCGGCCCGCCAGCGTGCAACTGCGCGCCGGCTACGCCTACGAAACGCAAAGCCTTAACAGGAACGTCTCGGTCACGGCGGCCGATGGCACGGGCTTTACCATTGCCGGCACCCGCGACTCGCGCGGCCAGCTCACCGCCGGCCTGGGCACCACCCTGCCCCTCGGCAAGACCACCAGCGCCTACCTGCGCTACGACGCCTGGCTGCACACCGGCAACGTCAATGCACAGGCCTTGCAGGCGGGGGTCGATTACCGGTTCTGAACGCTGAAGGTATAGCGATTCATGATGGCCCAGACAGACACTGCCTGGGCCATCTCCAAAAGCATTAGTAAGGCAACATGCTATCCCTGGAAGGGGTTCAGCGTTTGAAGACTCGGGTAGTCGAAATGCTGCTGGTTGCGTGTAAGAACCGTCAAGCCGTAGCTATAGGCAATAGCGGCAATCTGTTTGTCCACTGGGCTGTCGGGCCTCAAGCCCATAAGCCATCCCCAAAATTGGGCGCACTCCAAATCGAAACCAAGGATTTGTTGAGCATATTCCCGGGTAAGCGCGTCGATCCACCCATCAAGCCGATCAGCTTGCAGCGAGTCACCTCGTCGGCGAATGCGCACCGCACCCGCGCGCAGTTCACCGATGACCTGGACGGGTAAGTACAAAGCCGAACTGTCGCACGAGGCAAAAAAAGCGCGTACGCCGGCATCGGCACGCACGCCCTTACGCAACTCACTCACCACGTTTGTATCGAGCAAATACATCAGCGGGCCGAACGAAAGTCAAAATCCTCGTCAACGCCCACATGCGGCATGCTCATCAGTACATCCTTGAAGGAGCGCCGAGGTGGTTGAACCAACGCCATGCGCAAGATACGGCGGTGTTCGGCTTCGGCACTCGTTCCGTGACGAGCTGCGGCTTGCCTTAACGCCGCCACAACCTCAGGCTCGATGTTGCGGACTACGAGACTTGTTGTCATAGCACTCCCCTGATCTGGATGGTCCTATTATTCAGCCAAAATGCAATCATTGCAATCACTTGACTCCGCTAACTTCGGAGCCTTGCCAAATCAGCCAGCCCCTCTTTCTCGGCTGGCCCTCGAAAGGCCATTTGCTCCTCGAAAGCATACACGGACAAAAAGAAAGCTCGTAGGCCGTGCAGGATGAATCCATCATCATCTTCAGTTGTCGTGGGCACCGGCAAGACCACGGCACGAAGAACGGAAAAAACCCTGTGGTAATCTGTTCACTTTGCGGGTTTCCTCCCTCGTCTTCATCCCTGCCATGTCCACCGACTATCTGAAACGCATACTGACATCCAAAGTCTACGACGTCGCCATCGAGTCCCCCCTGGAATTTGCCCCGCAAATCTCCGCGCGAATTCAGAACAAAATCTACTTGAAACGCGAAGACACCCAGGTCGTCTTCAGCTTCAAGCTGCGCGGCGCCTACAACAAAATGGCCAACCTGAGCGCAGCCGAACTCAAACGGGGCGTCATTTGCGCCTCTGCCGGCAATCACGCCCAGGGCGTGGCTCTTTCCGCCAGGAAGCTCGGCTGCCGCGCCGTCATCGTCATGCCCACCACCACGCCCAACGTCAAGGTCGAGGCCGTGCGCGCCCTGGGCGGCGAAGCGGTGCTGGCGGGCGACAGCTTCTCGGATGCCTACGCCCACGCGCTGCAACTGGAA
>NZ_DATMGA010000059.1:0-8028 GCF_035555955.1 Eoetvoesiella sp.
TTCCCGCCGCGGCCGGCATCCCGCTCGCCGCCGAAACCGTTGGGCAAGGCGCTATCGCTGCCTGTGCCGCCCGATGATTGGGCCGCAACGCCAAAGCCAATGCCGCTTACCGTCGTATCGGTCAGTGTCGCGCGCGCCAGATGGCCGTCGCCCCCAATGCCATAGCCGCCATTCGGCCCATTGGCGTTGCCATACAGGCCACCATTGCCGCCGTTCGAATAAAGATCGATTCCACGACTGGCAGAAGTGATCACGCTTTTTGACAAGCCATAATCAATATTTCGTCCGCCCGCGCCGTTGCCGCCCCAATGAGAGTACTCCGCATCCTTGCCATTCCCGCCGTTGCCGCCACTCACATCGATCAGAATACCGGCCTGGCCGGATCCCGTCGCGGTGCAGATCAGATTGCTGTCGCTCTGAATGAAATCCCGCGGGCCCCATTGGCCATCATGGCCGTTATCCGGGTGGATGCCGCCCGAGCAGCAAGTGCCATCCGCGCCACGATAGACATAGGCCAGCGGTGAACCGGACTGGGCATGGGCCGTCCGCACAGAAAAATGGAACGCCGCAATCCCGGCCAGCAAGAAGAGCGCAAGCCAGCATAGCGGGAAACCGCTGCGGCCCAGCTTCAAAAATTTTTGCGTAAATGTCATGGCGGCGCATAAACAAGGGATTTGAAAACCGATTAAAGAAAATCGCTGGCCGCCGGGCAAGATGAAGATGACGAATCAACATTTCTGTCCGATGAGTGACCATTTATCGCCCCAAAAGCCCGACCGTCCCTCGCGACACAATGCCTTCAAAATATTTTTACATTTTGACATACTCGCACGGGAAAACCCTAGCCAGCTCCGCATGTACCGCCCAAACCGGTGTTGCCTACACTACTCCCACTAGCTGCTTGCTCCGCGAATCCATCAAAGCCGCGCACGATGGAACGGGGCATGCCCATCAAGCCTGGTTTGCGCGCTTGCCGCCTTGCCGGCGGCCGCCGAGTTGATTGCCGTGGATGTATGTTGCTGTCATGACTGTTGAAGAAAAAATAGGTTTTTGCACACTATGCCGCTCCCGCTGCGGGTCGATCAATACGGTTGACAACGACCGCCTGATCAGCGTCCGGCCCGCCGCCGGCCACCCCACCGGCAAGGCCATGTGCACCAAGGGCAAGGCGGCCCCCGAACTGGTGCATAATCCGCGACGTATTCTGCATCCCATGCGCCGCACTCGCCCCAAGACCGAAGCCAATCCCGGCTGGGAGCGTATCTCCTGGGACGAAGCGATGGGCGAGGTCGCGCAGCGGCTGGGCCGTGTGCGCCGCGAGCACGGCGCCGAGTCCGTGGCCTTCGGCGTCACGACGCCCAGCGGCACACCATTGT
This sequence comes from Eoetvoesiella sp., assembly GCF_035555955.1. Taxonomy (NCBI): domain Bacteria; kingdom Pseudomonadati; phylum Pseudomonadota; class Betaproteobacteria; order Burkholderiales; family Alcaligenaceae; genus Eoetvoesiella; species Eoetvoesiella sp. Next base: position 1,377 of record NZ_DATMGA010000059.1, read on the forward strand.
GCGACAGCATCGAATGGATCCAGCGATTCATCCGTCTGTTCGGCAGCCCCAACAGTTGCTATGCCATCGAAGTCTGCAATTGGCATAAAGACTTTGCCCATATGTTCACGTTCGGCTGCTCCATACCCACTGCCGATTACGCGCACAGCGATCTCATCATGTTGTGGGGGCATAATCCGGCCAATGTGTGGCTGTCCCAGGCGGCGGCGATCAGCCAGGGACGATCGCACGGGGCGAAGATGATCGTGATCGACCCTCGCTGCACCGCGCTGGCGGGACAGGCCGATCATTGGCTGAGGGTACGGCCAGGCACCGACGCCGCCCTGGCCTTGGGTCTGGCGCACATCATCCTGAAGGAACAAGGCTACGACAAGGAGTTCGTGCGCGGCTGGACCAATGCGCCGCTGCTGGTCCGGGACGATACCGGCCTCTTCTTGCGCGAAAGGGAGGTCGACGCCGGCGCCGCCCGCAATCGCCCCCTGGCCTGGGATACCGAACGCCATTGCGCCGCTCCGTACGACGCCTCGGTGGATCAGACCCGGACTGGCGCCGGCTTCGCCATGATGGGCAACTACGTCGTCAATGGCGTTGCCTGCCGGCCCGCGTTCCAGCACTTCTCGCAGGCCTGTGAACCCTATACCCCCGAACGCACCGCATCCATTACCTGGGTGGCGGAAGCCGACATCCGCGCAGCAGCTCGCACCATCATGGAGTCTTCGCGCATCGCCTACCATGCCTGGACGGGAGTGGGCCAGCACACCAACGCCACGCAAACCGAGCGCGCCATCGCCACCCTGTACGCCCTGACCGGAAGCTTCGACAAGGAGGGCGGCAACGTGCTGTGGAACCGCCAGCCCGTGAATAGCGTCAACACGCTGGATCTGTTGCCCGAAGCTCAGCGTGCAAAAGCCCTGGGTCTGGACCGCAAACCGCTGGGGCCGCCCGCCCAAGGCTGGATCACGCCGCATGATCTCTACACAGCCATCCTCGACGGCGATCCCTATCCCGTCAAGGCATTCATGGGCTTCGGCAGCAACCCGCTGATGGCCCATGGCGACGTTGAACGAGCCAGGCAAGCCTTCGAGCAACTGGAGTTCCATGTCCATTGCGATCTGTTCGAAACGCCGACCACCCAATACGCGGACATTCTGCTGCCCATCAATACCCCCTGGGAGCGCGAAGGCCTGCGAGTGGGATTTGAAATCAGCGGCGATGCCGAAGAACTGGTGCAGCTGCGCCAACGCATGGTCTCGCCGCGCGGCGAGTCCCGCTCGGACAACGACGTGGTTTTTGAACTGGCCACCCGGCTGGGCATGGGAAAGGATTTCTTCAACGGCAATCTCGAAGCGGGCTGGAACCACATCCTGTCGCCGCTGGGAATCGACATCGCAACACTGCGCCTGCACCCCGAGGGCGTACGCCGCCCTTTGCCGCAGTCCTTCCAGAAATACGCCGACCAGACCGATCATGGCGTACGCGGCTTCGCCACCGAAACCGGCCGCGTGGAGCTGTACTCGGAAAAGCTGTTGCGCCACGGCTATCCGGCCGTGCCGAAGTTCGAAGAACCGGCCGACCACCCCGGGAGCACTTCCAATTTCCCCTATGTGCTGAGTTCGGCCAAAAGCGGATATTACTGCCACAGCCAGCACCGAGGCCTGGTCTCGCTGCGCAAACGCGCCCCCTTCCCCCAAATCGAAATGCACTCGCAGTTGGCCGGCAAGCACGACATCCAGGACGGAGACTGGTGCGTCGCCGCCACGCGGACGGGACAGGCCCGGTTCAAGGCCAAGCTCAACGATTCCCTGGATCCCCGGGTGCTGGTGGCCGAATACGGCTGGTGGCAAGCCTGCGACGACCTGGGCCAGCCCGGCTACGAAATCTCCGGCCGCGGCGGCAGCAACTTCAATGCCTTGGTCGGTTCGGATCATGCCGACCCTGTCAGCGGCGCCGCGCCGCATCGTTCCCAGATGTGCACGATCGCGCTGGATCCGGCCATCGACCCGCATCGCCGGCGCTGGGCGGGCTACAGGCCGGTTCGCGTCGCGGCGCTGCAGCGGGAACCCGGCGACGTCACGCGCGTGACCCTGGAGGCGCTCGATGCCGGCCTGCTGCCCGACTACCAAGCCGGCCAGTACATATCGATCCGCTTCTCCAGCGTGCCAGGCCATGGCGAAGTCACGCGCACATATTCGCTTACGGGCGCAGCCGAACAGGCAAATCGGAACACCTATCAGATTGCCGTGAAGCGGGTGCGCGACGGCATTTTGTCCAACCATATCGCGGACAATCTGCAATGCGGCGACATCGTGCGGATGCAGGCTCCGGGCGGCAATTTCGTCATACCAATCCGCATTGCGCAGCCGGTGGTTCTGATTGCGGGAGGCATAGGCATCACGCCCTTCATCAGCTACCTGGAATCGCTGCCGTCCATGGCCAGCCCTCCGGAAGTCGTGCTGCATTACGCCAACATCAACAGCAGCACCCATGCGTTCAAGACGCGCCTGGAAGAACTCGCCACCCGCTTGCCTTGCCTGACCCTGATCAACTACTACGAAGCGCCTCTCGCCGAGGATCGCGTGGGCGCCGACTACCAAAGCCTGGGCCGGATCTCGTCATGCTCCATACAGGAACACTACATCGAGCGCCGGGCGCGCTTCTATATGTGCGGACCGGGCCCGATGATGTCGGCGGTCACCGAGGCCCTGGCCGCCCGCGGCGTGCCCAAATTCGATGTTTTCAAGGAAGAATTCCGCGCGCCCGCCGCGCCCATGCCGGGCGGCGCCCAGAAATTCAACGTGCATTTCGCGCGCTCGCAATGCAAGGCAACCTGGAGCCCCGCCGACGGCAGCCTGCTCGCTTTCGGCGAAGCGCTGGGCATCTCCATGCCCAGCGGCTGCCGGGTCGGGCAGTGCGAAAGCTGTGTGCTGGACATCCTGTCCGGACAAGTGCGCCATTTGTCGCCCATGGCCGACGCCACCGAGGATAAATGCTTTACCTGCCGGGCCATTCCCGGCTCGGACCTGGTTCTCGACATATAGAAGGAAGACAAAGACTATTCATGATCCGCCAACCGGCGGTTCTGGAGGCGCTGGCCATACGGCTATCGAACGCAACCTCCTCAAGCCTAGCGGGCCGGCCTCGAATACTCGCAGCGCTGGCCCGCTGGCGGACGTCGTTACTCAACCAGCCGCAGAGAGTCCACCTCGATTTCAGGCGGCCTGCGCAGCCCGGTATCGACTTCGCCCACAATCTCCACTTTCGTTTTCTCGTCGACACGCTGCGAGGCGAAGTGCTTGTCTTTGATCTCCGCCACAATCTCGCCGGTGCCATCCGAGAAAATGTACTTCTCGTGCCCCTCTTTTCTCAATAGATAACCTTGCAGCCTCACGTCCTGGTCGTCGACAGGGTTTTTGAGGATGCCGGCCACGGAAGCCTGGGGCTTCGCGGACGGGCCTGAATACTGTGCATGGACGGGCACGGTGAAAATGCCCGCGATGGCTGCGGAGGCTAACCACAGCCGGATTCTTGAATGGACTGGCATGCTGCCTCCCAAAGTCGAAGATAGAGAAAAGCCCTGTCCCCCGCCGCCGGCAAGCGCGACAGGAACGGCGAAGCCGTATCGTTGTTCCCCCCACAGTGTACGAGCTGGCGCCAAGACGGCCAACCCAGAGACGGCATCCACTTTTTTCAACGACCTCCTGCCGCCCCATCGATGAAGAGAGCAACCACCATGTCGAACTCCTGGCGCAGGTCAAGCCCGGGCTCCGTGAGCCAGCGCATCAGGGCACCGAGATACAGGTAGTGGAAATACGTTCCAAGCTGCTCGGCCGGATAGCCGGAGCGCAGTTCTCCCCGTTCCTGCGCTGAGACAATCAGCATCACCCAGACGGGAAGGAGGCCCTTGCTTTCCCCGACCGCCGCACCCGGATCGAAAGTCGCAAATTTGTGCCGGATGTAGGGCAGCAAGTAATCGGTGTGTTGTTCGCACCACTGCGCAGACCCATGCAGCAAGCGCAAAACACTGCTGCGGAAACTAGCCTGGTCATCGATGCGAAAATCTCCCCGCGCGAGATCCCCCGCCAATTCCGTCTCCAGCACACGCTCGAGCAACGCCTCTTTAACTGGAAAGTATTTATACAAGGTGCGTTTGGAGACGGCTGCCTGACCGGCGATCCGCTCCATGGTTACACGTGTGTAGCCGTGCGATTGAAACAACTGTTGTGCTACCCGCTGAATATGTGCGGGGATCTCTGCGCGGAGGCTGGGCCGAGTGGGGCTGCGTGGCATGCTTTGATAGTTATGGCGGCAAGTGAATGGTTCCATGATAAAGTATACGACGTTTACTTTATCACTGGAAGCCCATGAAACTCGTCGTTCTGACTTTCGGCACCGAAGGGGATACACGTCCATTGGTCGCATTGAGCCAGGCCCTGGCCGAATCCGGGCATGCGGTTTCCTTCCTGGGAGAGGCTCAATCGCTGGGATTGGCAGATCGGCTTGCGGTTCCAGCCGTGCCATTGCCTGGGGATATCCGCGCGCTGTTTTCCCAATGGAGCCCGTCTGGCGCACGAGGCACAGCCAAGGCGCTCGTAGCGCTGACCAATGCCAACACTACGGCATGGATGACAAAAACCCTGGAGACGGCACAGGGCTGCGACGCAATCGTGCTCTCGGGGCTGGCGGGCTTTGTCGGGCTTTCGGTCGCAGAGCGTTTGAGGGTTCCGGCCATTGGCGCCGGCATGATCCCGCTAACTCCATCAAGGGAATTCCCATCCCCATTCCTGCCCCCCGCCTGGATTCCAGCCCAGTTGAATCGAGTCAGCCTTGCGCTTACGAATCAATTGCTTTGGAGGGCTCTCAGAAAAGCGCTCAACCGCGCCAGAGCCGAAGTACTCGGGCTACCGCCCAGGACGGAACTTTGGACCAAGCACCCAATGCTATATGGCATTTCACCAACCCTGTTGCCAAAACCCGAGGACTGGCCGGACAATGCCGCACTATGCGGCCAGTGGGTGCCGCCGCTGGCCGCCGGCTTCACCCCGCCAGCCAAGTTGGCGCAGTTCCTCGCCGCGGGTCCGGCGCCGATCTACATGGGCTTTGGCAGCATGGCTGGCATCGATCTGCCGCGTATGCTCGAAATCGTCGTCAAAGCATTGAACGGCCGCCGTGCCGTGGTATGGCCGGGATGGAGCGACATGGGACAGATGGAGCTTCCTAAAAACATCCTTCGCATCGATGCCACGCCGCACGACTGGCTATTCCCCAGAATGGCGGCGGTGATCCACCATGGCGGCTCGGGAACTTCGCACTCGGCTGCAAGCGCAGGCAAGCCATCCATCGTCATGCCATTCGCAGGAGACCAGCCTTTCTGGGCTGATCGACTCTGCCAGCTGGGCATTGCGCCGCCCGCGCTGTCTCCCGCCCGCCTGGATACTGCGGTTCTTGCCAAGGCTCTTTCATTCGTGGAAAAGCCGTCGGTCGTCGATCGCGCCGCCGCCGTAGGGCGGATCATGGCTCGCGAAGACGGCCTGTCTACAGGCGCCACGATGATCGAAAGATTCCTCTCCGCCTCCTCGGGTTGACGCTTTGCTGACACTGAAACGCTACTTTGAAGAAGGCCGGACAGTCGCCAGGGGCAGGAACAGGGTCAGCGGTGAATCAGGCAAAGCAATGAAGCCGTGATGCCGATAGAAAGCTGAGGCCGCCTCGTCTTTGGCATCCACCATCATGGCAAAGGCGGCAATCTCTGCTCGGGCAGCACGATCGAGCGCATCTGCCAACAGCGCACCACCCAGCCCTTGCCCCTTGAAGGCCTGGTCCACAGCCAAGCGGCCCATACGAACCGCTGGTACGGTCGGATAACGAGGCAGTTTTTTGCCGATATTGGAAGGAAGGTCAGTCAACAAGCAACTTGCCGAAGCCAAAGTGTAGTAGCCCGCAATGCGTTGCTCGTCAGCCAGCGCGACATAACACGCAGCGACACGACGGCGGATATCCTGCGTGGCCTGCGTCTGTAAGTAGCGGTTCAAAGATTCCGAATCGCTGTTGAATGCAGCGCGATTGTGCTTGCCATCCAGCATGGCAAGCCGAAACGGCGTACTGCTCATTCAGCACGCAGGAGTTTGTTGCGGCGTGCAAAAGCACGTTTGAGGGCCGGTGTTTGCTTAGGCGGTGACAGCAGCGCCCGCGCAAAGCTCTCCTGATCGGCCATCGACAAACGGATGACCTCGGCCTGTTCGATGGCGCGTTGTGCGGCGTCTTGGACAGCGGTGACCACGAAATCAGTCATGGTGCGCCCCTGAAGCTCAGCGGCGCGTTTGAGCATCGAATGCAGGTCAGTGCTGATTCGAGCTTCGAGACGGGCGGTAGAGATGGCTACAGGCATGGTGATGTCCTCCATGCAAAAATTGTACGGCAATTTGCCGGATTAATCAAATGAGCTGAGCAGATGCACACCGACTACGCCAGCAATGTCAAGATTTGGTCAAAGTCGGACGGCCAAGAAAAAACGGGCTCTTCATCATTAAAGGGGGACAGCGACATTCATTAGACTTGTTTTTGCGAAGAAACACGTTTAATGGAGGCAATGCCGATGTCCCCCGTAGATTCTATCTTAGGAATCCGAGATTTATGGATTGAACGAGTCGAGCGC
>NZ_DATMGA010000060.1:0-44962 GCF_035555955.1 Eoetvoesiella sp.
AATGGAGATGCTCTCACGCAGAGCGTACGGGTTCAGGAATTTTGAGAATTACCGCATGAGAGTCTTGGCTCAGTGCGGTTGGAATGGTGTGATTAACCGAGTTTGATGAATGCCCAGATCCCCCGTTAATGGGGAAGAGCCCAAAACTCACACATGCAAAGAAAAACCGCCTAGAGAGTTGGAACTCTAGGCGGTTTTAACTAGTTGATAAGACTAGTGTAATTCTGGCGCGGCTGGCAGGATTCGAACCCACGACCCCTTGGTTCGTAGCCAAGTACTCTATCCAACTGAGCTACAGCCGCTGTAAAGAGGCATAACTATAACACAACTTTTTTTCGCTGTCTTTTCCGGCGCGGCAAAATCAGGCTGGATTCGACTATCCGCGAAAAACTCGGAAGAGGCGCTTGTTGCCGGCGGGATAGGCCTGCGATCTCGTTGGGCGGCGAAGGCGGCCGGGCAGGTCTGGCTGGTAAGATCAGTCTTGCCCGCCATGTATGGTGGGCCCGGATCCGGCATGAAAATGAATGCCTGGAACCTGTTTTGAGGGGATGGCCATTTCCTGCATCGATGCAGCAACCCTGAAGGCCTATCGTGAAACCGAATATGGTGTCGAGGACGATACGCCTTTTTTCCTGACGATCGGCCGGTTCAGCGAGCCGCTCGCGCGGCTGCATGCGCGGCATGGCGTCGATTGCAGCGCTTACCTGACCGCTTGCAATCCTTTTGGCAGGCTTGTCGATGCGCAGCTTAATGCACGGCGTCAGCAGCAACTGGCCGGCGACTTGCGGGATATGAACCGTTTGTTCCTTTGCGGCGCGGGCCGGCATCCGGCCGGAACATGGCCGCCGGAGTCCAGCTTCCTGGTTCTGGGACTGACGCGGGACGAGGCCCGCGTCCTGGGCAATAAATACGAACAGAATGCGGTGGTCTGCTGCGGGCCGCGCGCCGTGCCCCGCCTGGTATTGCTGCGTTGATGGGGCGTGCGGCTCGCCGCGGCTGGCGTGTTGTGCCAAGAGGCCGGTGCAGTGCCGGCATGCCGGGGCAATGCGCCGATGTTCGATCCTCGCCGGCCGTCAATGCGCCAGGTTCTCTAGATAGCCGCGGTAGAAGTCGATGAAGGTCCTGACCTTGTTGGTGAGGTGGCGGCCGGGCGGGTAGATGGCGTAGATTCCGCCGGTTTGCAGTTGCCAGTCCTGTAGCAGCCATACAAGGCGCCTGGCCTTGATGTCTTCCTGCGCGTTGTGCTGGTCGATGACCGATACGCCGGCGCCGCTTTGCAGCAGCGAACGCAATGCCGCGGGGGAATCCACCCGGAAGCGGGACTTCACGTGCAGCGTTTTCTCTTCGCCCGAGCGGTGCGTCATGCGCCATGTGAGGGGCGCCGAAAGCAGGGTCAGGGCTATCCAGTCGAGCCCCAGGAGGTCTTCGGGGCGCGAGGGCGGCGTCTTGCCGCGCAGGTAATCGGGCGAGGCCACAATGTATTGCTCGAACTCTCCCAGCTTGACGGCGCGCATCGACGAGTCCCGCAGCCAGCCCAGGCGTATGCTCAGGTCTATGCCTTCGCTGACGAGATCGGCGATGCGGTCGTCGGTGCGCAAGTCGATGTGCAGCTCGGGATGCAGTTTTGCGAACCGGGCCAGCGCGGGCGCCAGCGATTGCACGGCGTGGTCGACGGTGGTGCTGATGCGCAGCGTTCCGGTCAATTCCGGCTTGCCTGAACCGACTTCGTCGATGGCGCGCTGCAGGCCGCGCAGCAGGGGCTGGCATTGCCGATGCAGGGCCAGCCCGGCGTCGGTCAGCACGACCTTGCGCGTGGTGCGGGTAAAGAGCGCGATGCCAAGGCGCGATTCGAGCCGGCTGATTTCGACGCTGATTTTGGCGGCGGCCACGCCCAGCCTTTCGGCGGCGGCCGTGAAGTTGCCGCTTTCGACGACGGCGTCGAATATCAGCAGGTCGTTGAGATCGATCTGTCCGGGAAGCGCCATGGTGCCGATTGATAAGATTAATAAGAAATCAATAATAATGAATTATTGATTCATTTGTTTATCTATACAACCTCCTTATGCGATGATGATTTCCAGAAGGTAGTAAAGAAGCTCCGGTCCGTTGACCGGGAACTGTCATTTGCGGAGAAATTCATGAAGATTGCACTCATAGGCGCCTCGGGCTTTGTCGGGTCGAGGATATTGGCCGAAGCCTTGGCGCGGCATCACCAGGTGACGGCGCTGGTTCTGCACCCCGAGAAAATCGCGCCGGCCGCCAACCTCGTGGCGCTCAAGGTAGATGTCATGGACGAGGCAGCGCTGGCGGCCCAGCTGCGCGGCCACGATGCCGTGATCTGCGCCTTCAGCGGCCATGCGCAGGCGGATATTCACGGCTACTATGTGAAGGGTGTGAAAGCTATTATTGCCGCGACCAAGCAGGCGGGCGTGCCGCGCTTGCTGGTGGTGGGCGGCGCCGCTTCGCTGGAGGTCGCGCCGGGCAAGCTGCTGCTCGATACCCCCGAATTCCCCGAGCAGTGGAAAGCCACGGCGCAGGGCGCTTATGACGCGCTGAAACTGCTCAGGCAGGAAAATACGCTGGACTGGACCATGTTGAGCCCGGCAGCGATCATCGAGCCGGGCACGCGCACCGGCAAGTTCCGTCTGGGCACCGATACGCTGCTGACGGACGACAAAGGCGAAAGCCGGCTGTCGCTGGAAGACTATGCGGTTGCCATGGTCGACGAACTGGAAAAGCCGGCCCACTCGCGCAAGCGTTTTCACGCTGCTTACTAAAAACAGGCAGCCAGCTAAAAACAGGCAGTCAGCGAATGGCCGCCCGCGTGGTCATCCGCCGGCGTCATGCCCGAAGCCGGCAAAGGCATTCATGGCGCTGCCACGTCGTCATCGCACGGGCGGCGCCTATTTTCTTGAAACGTACTTGTTGCCTTCCATGTAGAAGCGCAGCGGCTTGTGCGCCCATTCGCCGGCGTAGTCGACCCCGATGCGGGGCCTTGCCACGATGTTGAAGGGCTGGGCGGCGGGATCTTCGGCAAAATGGAAATCGTCGCTGCACAGATCGCGTCCATAGTCCTGCAGGGTAATGCCCATGGCTTTGCACAGCAGTCCGGGGCCGCTGGTCTTGCTTGCCAGGTTTTGCACGGGCTCGAGCGCGCGCAGCAGTATGGCGGTGCCGGTGCCGGCGGGCTCGGTGACGACGTTCATGCACGTGTGCATGCCATACACCAGATAGACATAGGCATGGCCGGGAGGGCCGAACATGGCGCGGGTGCGGGGCGTGAGGCCTTTGGAGGTGTGGGCGGCCAGATCGGCGGGGCCCAGGTAGGCTTCGACTTCGACGACGCGGCCGATGCGCTGTTCGCCGTCAATCGAGTGAAGCAGCAGCTTGCCCAGAAGCTCGCGGGCGACCTGCGTGGTTTCCCGGCTGAAAAACCGCCGGGGAAGTATTTTTGGCGTGGAAGGCATTGTTTTTCAAATTAAATTGACTTTTTCGGATTGAATTCATATGATATGAGGCCAGATTTTCAAGTTCGTTGATGTTTGTACAAGCCAGTACCCATATCAGTACTTTTTTGCTCTTATATTCTTCTCCTTGAGAGTCTGTTCCACAGGGCATGTTGCTCTTAATTATGAAGGATTGCAAAATAATGCAAACAGAAACTGGCATCGTCAAATGGTTCAACAACGAAAAGGGCTACGGCTTCATCAAGCCTGAAGCAGGCGGCAAAGACCTCTTCGCTCACCATACCGATATCCTCGGCACCGGCTTCAAGTCGCTCGAAGAAAACCAACGCGTTTCCTACGTAGCCGCCGAAGGCCAAAAAGGTCCCCAAGCCAAATCCATCCAGGTTATCTAATAACCGATTGGCTTCCCAAAAAACCGCCGAAAGGCGGTTTTTTGTTTTTCAGACCGCTTTTTTCAGATAGCCGTCCAGCTCGCCCAGCAAGGCCTGTTTTTGCGCGTCGGGCAGGAACGAGGCGGTGATGCTGTTGCGCGCCAGGGTGCCCAGCTCCTGGCGCGAAAGCCCCAGCGCCTGTGCGCAGGCGATATAGTTTTGCGCCACGTAGCCGCCGAAATACGCCGGATCGTCGGAGTTGACGGTGACCATTGCACCCTGGCGCAGCAGCCGCGCCAGATTGTGCTGGTCGAGCCGGTCCACCACGCACAGCTTCAGATTGGATAGCGGACAGACGGTGAAAGGCACTTGTTCGTCGATGAGCTGTTGCAGCAGCTCGGGGTCTTCTTCGGCGCGCACGCCGTGGTCGATGCGTTCGGCATGCAGGATGTCCAGCGCGTCGCGCACGTACGAGGGCGGCCCTTCTTCGCCGGCGTGCGCCACCAGGCGAAAGCCCAGTTCCTTGCAGCGCTGGTAGACGCGCGCGAATTTTTCCGGAGGATTGCCGCGCTCGGAGGAATCCAGGCCGATGCCGATCCAGAGATCGGCGTATTCCTCGCGCAGAGGCAAGGCCGCTTCCAGGGTGTCGAAAGCCTCTTGTTCCGTCAAGTGACGCAGAAAGCTCATCAGCAGATAGCTGGTGATGCCGGTGGACTGGCGGGCGTCGCGCAGCGCGCGCGCAATGCCGGCGAACACGATGCGGATGTCGACACCCCTTGCCGTGTGGGTTTGCGGGTCGAACATGATTTCGGCATGGCGCACGCCGTCGCGGCGGGCGCGGCGCAGGTAGGCGGCCGTCATGTCGTAGAAGTCCTGCTCGGTAATGAGCACCCCCGCCCCGGCGTAGTACAGATCCAGAAAGGATTGCAGGTCTGTGAAGGCATAGGCTTCGCGCAGGGCCTGCTCCGAAGGGTAGGGCAAGGCGATGCCGTTGCGCTGGGCCAGCGCGAAAATCAGTTCGGGCTCGAGCGTGCCTTCGATATGCAGGTGCAGTTCGGCCTTGGGCAGGCCGGCGACGAAATCGGCAAGGTCCTGGTCTGGCGCGGAGGCGTTCATGGCGATTCCTTTACGAGGCCCGGTAGGCGGCCAGGGCAACCATGGCCCAGGCGACGATGAAGTCAAGGCCGCCGATGGGAGTGATGGCGCCCAGCCACTTGGTGCCCGACAGCGCAAGGATGTAGAGGCTGCCGCTGAACAGTACGATGCCGGCAAACATGAAGCCGCCGGCCAGGCTCAGCAGCGGCGAGCCGAATCGGGCTCCCAGGGCGGCAATGGCCAGCATGCCCAGCCCATGGATCAACTGGTACAGCACGGCGGTTTGCCATACGGCCAGCAGATCGGGCGAGATGACCCGCTTCAGTCCGTGGGCGCCGAATGCGCCCGCGGCAACGCCGACAAGCAGGGTCAGGGCGGCTACAACGACAAGCTGGCGGTCCGTCATTCGAAGTTTCCTTTCAGGGGGCTGGGTGTCAAGTCTTTCGGATTGTTTGCGGCTGCAATATCATGGGTGATGCCGCCGTTTTCGCGCGGCCGGGCGGATGGCAAGGCGTCCGCGGCAGGCAAGAAACAGTTTTAGCATAAAGGATGGAGTTTCATGGCGGATATGCCCACACCCGATCAAGCCGCGGCTTCCTGCGTTGTCGCGTCGGTATTGTATCGCCGCGGCCAACCCGCCCAGGAGGTGCCCCTGGACGAAGCGGGCAAGCATATTGCCGACGATGGCAGCCTGCTCTGGATAGGGCTGAAAGAGCCGTCGCCCGAAGTCGTGCGCAGCCTGGGCGGGCAGTTGGGGTTTACGCAGCGAGCCATCGAGGAAATCCTCGAGCCTCATCGCAGGCCCAAAATCCTGGAATACGATGTGCTTACCTTGGTCGTCGCCATCACGGTGGAAGTCGCTCATTTGCGCCCCAGCTTCGGCGAAACCCAGATACTGGTAGGCCCCAATTTTCTTATTACCATCCGGCGCGGCACGACTCAAGGTCACGCCGATTTGCGAGACCATCTGCAGAACTCGCCCGAATTGCTGGGGCGCGGCAGCGATTACGTGGCATCGGCGGTCCTTGATTTGCTGGTCGATCATTACGTGACCGCCATCAACCACATGGAAAAGGGCGTTGAAACCATCGAGCAGCAATTCCTGCTGCGGGGTTTTCATCCCCACGATGTGCGCAAAATGTACAAGCTGCGCCGCGATCTATTGCGCATGTATACGGCGATTGCGCCCATGGCCGAAATATGCCGGCGCCTGGCGCGCGTCGACATGAAGCACGTCGATCCGGACAGCCGCGCGTTTTTCGGCGAAGTCGCCGATCGGGTCACGCGGGTCAACGAACTAGTGGCCAGCCTGCGCGATGCGCTGGCCTTTGCCTTTGAGGCGGGGCTCATGATAGGGCAGGCGCAGCAAACCGACATCACCAAGAAGCTGGCTGCCTGGGCGGCCATTCTGGCCGTGCCCACGGCCGTCGCCGGCATCTACGGCATGAACTTCAAGGACATGCCCGAGCTGAGCATGCCCTATGGCTATCCTTTGGTCCTGGGCGCGACGTTTGGTGTGTGCTGTATTCTGTTCTGGCGGTTCAGGAAGGCCGGCTGGCTGTAATGCCGATGGCCGCGCGGCCGCGGCAAGAAAGCGAGGTGGCATCATGAGTTGGACGACGCATGAAATAACGAACCAGGTTCCAGACCTGGACGATTACAACCTATACCAGGCCGACCGCATTCTGCAGCAGGCGGTGCAGCGCGAAGGCGCAGGCTGGCACGAGGCGGCCTTGACGGAATACGGCGCGCTGCTGGGCCGCCGCGAAACCCTGGTGCTGGCGGCCGAGATAAACCGCCATGCTCCCGAGGCCGAAATATTCGATCGCGTCGGCCGGCGCGTCGACCGTGTGGTTTTTCACCCGGGCTGGCACCAGTTCATGCGCATGGCCTTCCAGCAGGGCATGCACTCGTCGGCGTGGGCGAACCCTCGGCCCGGCGCCCACGTTGCGCGGGCCGCCACATATCTGCTGCATGGCCAGGTCGAGGCGGGGTCGCTGTGTCCCGTGACCATGACTTCGGCCGCCATTCCCGTCCTGCGCAACGAGCCGTGGTTCGAAACCATCAGGCCGCTGCTGTATTCGTCGCAGTACGACGAAACCGACGGCCCGCTGTCCTCCAAGACCGGCATGATGGTCGGCATGGGCATGACGGAGAAGCAGGGCGGCTCCGACTTGCGCAGCAATACGACACGCGCGGCACCGCTGGGCGTGGGCGGGCGGGGCGGCGCCTATCGCATTACGGGGCACAAGTGGTTTCTTTCGTCGCCCATGTCCGACGCCCATTTGGTTTTGGCCTCGCACGAAGAACAGTTCTCCTGCTTTTTCGTGCCGCGCTGGCATCCCGAGGGGCGCAAGAACACGGTGTGCATCCAGCGGGCCAAAGACAAAATGGGCAACCGCTCCAACGCCAGTGTCGAGGTCGAGTTTCAGGACGCTTACGGGGTTCTGGTCGGAGAGCCCGGCCGGGGCATTCCCACCTTGGTCGAGATGGCATCGTACACGCGCCTGGATTGCGTGCTGGGCAGCACCGCCTTGTTGCGCCAGGCCGTGGTCCAGGCCTTGCATCATGCGAGGCACCGGATGGCCTTCGGCAAGCTGCTTGTTCAGCAGCCATTGATGCGCAGCGTGCTTGCCGACCTTGCCCTGGAAAGCGAAGCGGCGACCATGCTGGCCTTGCGCCTGGCGCGGGCGTTCGACGAGTCCGGTTCGGTGCTGGAGCGGGCCTATCGCCGCGTGTTGACGCCGGCCTCCAAGTTCTGGGTCTGCAAGCGCACCATCGAGGCCGCGGCCGAATGCATGGAGGTCTGGGGCGGCAATGGCTATATCGAAAACGGCCCCATGCCCCGGCTGCTGCGCGAGGCGCCCGTCAATTCCATCTGGGAAGGATCCGGCAATGTCATGTGCCTGGATGTGCTGCGGGCTTTACGGCGCGAGCCGGATCTGGCCGAGGCCTTGCTGGCCTCGCTACGGGATGATGCGGCAGGAGAGCCTTTGCTGGAGCGGGCGGTCGATGAACTGGCCGGGGTTTTCCGGTTGGAAGGGCAGGAACTGGAGTCCAGCGCCCGGTTTGTGGCGCAGCAACTGGTGCTGCTGGTGCAGGCAGGTCTTTTGCGGCGCCATTCCACGACCATGGCGGCCGATGCCTTCGTGGCTTCGCGCTTTTCAGGCGCGGGCGGGCGTGTGTATGGCGTGACGGCCGGCAAAGTCGCCCCGGCCGCCGTCATTCAGCGGGCCTGGCACACGTAGAGCGCCGCGTGGCCCCTGTACCGTGCAGGGGGGCGTACGTATAATCCAGCTAGTATTTCGAAAGCAGGCCGGCGCGTCGTCCGATTGGCCGCCGTATTCGAGTCAATCAAACCGCACGGTAGTCATAGGCCGGGTTCACGCGAGGAAGTCATGAGGGTATTGCAGTATTTTTTGCCGCCGGGCCGGTGGTATTCCGTACGGCTTGGCCTGGCCGCGCTGGCTTTGGTGCTGGCGGGCCAGGGCGCGGCGCTGGCCTACGAACATCCTGCCGCCGGCGGCGAGCGCAGCCACATTGCCTTTCACCTGCGCGGCAGGGTCGTGCATGTGGCCGACGGCGATACCTTCACGATCATGGTGGATGGCCGGCAGCAGCGTGTTCGCATGGCGAGCATCGATGCGCCGGAAACGGGCAAGGGCCGCGAGCGCCCGGGCCAGCCCATGGGCCAGGCTTCGAAGAAAGCATTGGCCGACCTCATCGCCGGCAAAACGCTGGCGCTGGATTGCTACGAAAAAGACCAGTACGGCCGCAATGTGTGCAACGTTCCCCTTGCCGATGGCAGCACCGCCAACCAGCGCCAGGTCGCTGCCGGCATGGCTTGGGCCAATATGGAAGGGCGGGGCAAGTTCATGCGCGACCCATCCCTGCCGGGGCTGGAGCAAAAGGCGCGCGAAGCCCGGCTGGGCCTGTGGCGGGATCCCGATCCGGTCAAGCCCTGGGCCTGGCGCTATGGCTGCTGGAAAAAAGGCCGATGCTGACGGCGCGGCGGCTGGGCAAGCGGCTGTGTTGCCTGTGCCTGGCGCTGCTTCTGGCGGCTTGCTCGCGAGTCGCCGTCAATAGCCCGTACGAGCGCGATTCCGCCGGCCGCAACGTGCTGTATACCGCTTTTGCGCAGCGTTCGCCCAAGTATCTGGATCCGGCTAGCTCGTACTCGACCGATGAAACCCCGTTTACCTATTCGATCTATGATCCGCTGTATCAATACGCCTATCTGGAGCGCCCCTACCGCTTGATACCCAAGGCGGCTGCCGCTGTCGTGCCCGCCGTCTACTATGACAAGGACGGCCGGCGCCTGCCCGACGATGCGCCCGGCCAGTCCGTCGCCCTGAGCGTGTACGACATTCCCATCAAGCGGGGCGTGCTGTTTGCGCCGCATCCCGCGTTCGCGCGCGACGCATCGGGCAAATATGTGTACTGGCCTTTGGCCGGCCACGAACTGGAAAATAAATTCGGCATTCCCGATTTTCCCCGCACCGGCACGCGCGAACTGACGGCCGACGATTACGTCTATGCTTTCCGGCGCCTGGCCAGTCCTCGCGTGGTGTCGCCGGCGTTTTCGGTACTGGCCGGACACATCGTGGGCATGCGCGAATACGGGCAGCGTCTTAAAAAGATCGATCAGGCCGCCGGCGCAAGAAAACAGTGGCTGGATTTGCGCAAGTACGCTTTCGACGGCGTCCAGGCGCTTGACAGCCATACGCTGCGCATCAAGGTCAAGGGAAAATACCCGCAGTTCAAGTACTGGCTGGCCATGACCTTTACGGCGCCCATACCCTGGGAGGCCGACCGGTTCTACGCCCAGCCGGGAATGGCCGCGCACGATCTGTCGCTGAATACCTGGCCCGTCGGGACGGGGCCCTACATGCTGGTCGAATCCATCCCCAATCGCCGCCATGTCCTGGCCAGAAACCCGAATTTCCGGGGCGATCCCTATCCTTGCGAGGGGGCGCCCGGCGACGAGCAGGCGGGGCTGCTGGCCGATTGCGGCAAGCCCACGCCGTTCATCGACCGCATCGTGTTTTCTCTGGAAAAAGAAAGCGTGCCGCTGATGGGCAAGTTTCTTCAAGGGTATTACGATATTCCCGAAGTCGATGGAGGCGGCTACGGCGTGGCCATGCGGGTGGCAGCGGGCGATTCCGCCGAAAAGGCGGCGCTGTACAAGGATCACGGCCTGCAGCTGCTTACCTCGACCGAGGCGCAGATCTACTACCTGGGCTTCAATTGGCTCGACCCGGTGGTGGGCAAGGGCGCAACGCCCGAGCAGCAGGAAAAGAACCGCAAGCTGCGCCAGGCCATCAGCATTGCGTTCAACTGGGAGCAATATGTGTCCATCTTCCAGAATGACCAGGCCCAGGTGGCGCAGGGCCCGATCCCGCCCGGCGTGCCCGGCTACCAGCCTCCCCCCGAAGGCTTGAACAAAAGCGTGTATGTCTATAAAGACGGGCATGCCGAACGGCGATCGCTGGATGAAGCCAGGCGGTTGCTTGCGCAGGCGGGATACCCGGATGGGCGCGATGCGGTCACGGGCAAGCCCTTGATCCTGCATTTCGATTCGGCCGGCGGCCTGGGCTCCAGCGCTACCCTGGACTGGATGCGCCGGCAACTGAAGGCCCTCAATGTCGAACTCGAAGTCAGGGCGACCGACTACAACCGTTTCCAGGACAAGATGAGCCGGGGCAGCACGCAGATGTTCATGTGGGGCTGGGTAGCCGATTATCCCGATGCCGAGAACTTCCTGTTCTTGCTCTACGGGCCCAATGCCAAGGCGGGCAAGGGCGGCGAGAACGCCTCCAATTACGAGAACCCCGAGTTCGACCGACTGTTCGAGCAGATGCGGTATCTGGACGACGGCCCCGAGAAGAACGCGATCATTCACAAGATGGTGGCTATCGTCCAGGCCGACATGCCCTGGATGTTCGGCTATTTTCCCAAATCGGGCGGGGCCTACCAGGCTTGGGTGCACAATGCCAAGCCGACGCAGATGGTGCGCAATACGCTGCAGTACTATCGCCTCGATCCCGCGATGCGGGCCGAAAAAATCCGGCAATGGAATCGTCCGGTCTGGTGGCCCGCCTGGCTGCTGCTGGCGTTGCTGCTGGCCGGCGTCTATCCCGCCTATCGCGTCATCAGGCGTCGCGAGGCGCTGACCGCCCTGGGCGGCCACGCTTCTTCAAAGGAGCGTCCATGATCGGCTATGTTTTCCGGCGGCTGTTGTACGGCGTGTTGATTCTGGTGGGCGTGAACCTTTTGACCTTCGCGCTGTTTTTCGCCGTGAACACGCCCGACGACATGGCGCGCCTTTCCATCGGCGGCCAGCGGGTCAGCCAGGACGCCATCGAAAAATGGAAGGCCGAGCGCGGCTACGACAAGCCGCTGATATTCAACGCCCAGGCCAAGGGCGCCGCGGCCTTGACCGATACCGTGTTCTACGAACGGTCGCTGCCGCTGCTGCGCTTCGATTTCGGCTTTTCCGACGGAGGGCGGGACATCGGCCATGAAATCGCCCAGCGCATGTGGCCCAGCCTGGCCCTGGCCGTGCCGACATTCATCCTGGGCTTGTTCGCCTGCATCGTGCTGGCCGTGCTGCTGGTGTTCTTCAGGGGCACGCCGCTGGATTTCTACGGCGTGGTGCTGTGCGTGGTGCTGCTGTCCATATCCAGCCTGTTCTACATCATTGCGGGGCAGTGGCTGTTCGCCAAGGTCTTGCGCTGGGTTCCCTATTCGGGCTTTATCGATGGCTGGGCCAGCGTGCGCTTTCTGGCGTTGCCGGTACTGGTGGGCATTGTCTCCCGGCTTGGGGGCGAGACCCGTTTCTACCGCACCCTGTTCCTGGAAGAAGCCGGCAAGGACTATGTGCGCACGGCCCGCGCCAAAGGCTTGGCGGAACATGTCGTGCTGTTCCGGCATGTGCTGCGCAATGCCTTGCTGCCCATACTTACCGGAACCGTATCGGCGCTGCCCCTGCTGTTCATGGGCAGCCTGATTTCGGAATCCTTCTTCGGGATCCCGGGCCTGGGCAGCTACACCATCGACGCCATCAACGCCCAGGACTTCTCCATCGTAAGGGCCATGGTGTTTTTGGGCTCGGCCTTGTATATCGTGGGGCTGATCCTGGCCGATATTTCCTATACGCTGGCCGATCCCAGGGTGAGGTTTGATTAGGGCCTGCCGACACTATGCCAGACTTCGTTTTCCTGTGGACCGATATTTTCATATTCTGCCTTCTGGCGGGCGTCCTGATTTATGGGTTCAGGGCGGCGCGCAGTGCGTCGCTGCGCGCCGCCTGGGCGACCGTGGGCCGCCGGCCGCCGGCCATGTGCGCGGCCATGATGCTGGGGGTCTTTGTGCTGCTCGGCGTGCTGGATTCCGTGCATTACAGACCTTTGCTGTCGCCCTCCGCGGGCAATGCGCCAGCCGTGTACTCGCCGGTTTTACGCTCGGCGCTGGACGACCTGCTGTCCCTGACGCAGATGGGACAGTCCGAAGCCACCTACTCGGCGCCGCTGGCCATCAGGCAGTTCACCAAGGAAACCCAGTTCATCGACGGCGAGGCGGTGCGCGACTACCCGCGGCTCAAGCACGCCGGCACCCGCCTGAAGCAGGACAGCGACCACCGCGCCGACGTGCTCAGGCGCGCCGTCGCCGGCGCCGTGGCCGGACTGGCCGCCGGCGCGGCGATGGCGGTGCTTATGATTCTGGCGGGCGCGCGCGGCGAGGGCTCCTGGCGTGGAGCCTGGAGGCGCTGGAGGCGGGGCGAAACGAACATTCCCTGGCGCGCCATGTGGGTGATGTTCTGCGTGCTGGCGGTGCTGGCCGGCATGGCTGTTTCACTGAGCCTGGACTATCATGTGCTGGGCACGGACCGCACCGGCAACGACGTGCTGCGCCAGGGGCTGAAAAGCCTGCGCACGGCGCTGGTCATCGGCACCCTGACCACGCTGGCCATGCTGCCGCCAGCGTTGATTTTCGGCATTTCGGCGGGGTATTTTCGCGGCCGGATCGACGATGCCATCCAGTATCTCTACACCACGCTTACGTCCATACCCGGCGTGCTGCTGATCGCCGCCTGCGTCTTGATGATGCAGGTCTATATCGACAGCAACCCCGCTCTGTTTCCAACCGTCGCGGCGCGCGCGGACCTGCGCCTGTTCCTGCTGTGCCTGATTCTGGGACTGACGGGCTGGGCCGGGTTGTGCCGGCTGTTGCGGGCCGAGACCCTTAAACTGCGCGAACTGGAGTACGTGCAGGCGGCCCGGGCCTTCGGCCTGGGGTCCTGGCGGATCATGCTCAGGCATATTCTGCCCAACGTCATGCACATCGTCCTGATCACCATGGTGCTGGAGTTCTCGGGGCTGGTGCTTTACGAGGCGGTCCTGTCCTACCTGGGCATAGGGGTGGATCCGACCACGCCGTCGTTCGGCACCATGATCGATGCGGCGCGGCTTGAAATGTCGCGCGATCCCATGATCTGGTGGAATCTTCTGACGGCTTTCGTGTTCCTGCTGGCGTTGGTGCTGTCCGCCAATATTCTGGCGGATGCCGTGCAGGATGCCTTCGATCCGCGCGTGCGCCGGTTCCGTGCCCGGCGCCCGGGGGCGGGGGATCGCAAGCCGCAAGCAATGCAGGAGGACGAGGCATGACGATGCGCGACGAGCCGGGGCATGCCGCCCATTCCTCCATCGTGATGTCGGTGCGCGATTTGTCGGTGCGCATCGAAAGCGACACAGGTGTTCGCGATGCGGTTGCCGCGCTGAGCCTTGCTGTTGCGCGCGGACAGACCTTTGCGCTGGTGGGGGAGTCGGGCTGCGGCAAAAGCATGACGGCGCTGGCCTTGCTGCGTCTCTTGCCCGAGGCGGGGCGAATTGTCGCCGGCCAGGTCGAGCTCGAGCAGATCGACCTGAACCGCCTGCCCGAATCGCGCATGCGCGCCGTGCGCGGCGGGCGGATCGGCATTATTTTCCAGGAGCCTTCGACCAGCTTGAATCCCGTCATGACGGTGGGCCGGCAGATACTGGAAGTCCTGCATGCCCACACGCCGCTGCGGGGCGCGCAGGCAGTCCAGCGCGGCGTGGACTGGCTTAGGCGAGTGGGCATCCCCGAGCCCGAGCGGCGCTTCAACGACTACCCCTTTCAGTTCTCCGGGGGGCAGAAGCAGCGAGTGATGATCGCCATAGCGCTGGCGGCGCAGCCCCGGCTATTGATCGCCGACGAGCCCACGACCGCCCTGGACGTGACCGTGCAGGCGCAGATATTGCAGTTGCTGGCCGACGTCCAGCGCGAGATGGGGTTGGCCATTCTGCTGATCACCCATGACCTTGCCGTGGTCAGGCAGGTTGCCGACCATGTCGCCCTGATGCGCGATGGCAAGATCGTCCTGACAGTCGATGCGCCGGCTTTTTTCCGTTCGCCCGATCATCCCTACGCCCGCCAGTTGCTGGCGGCCATTCCCACTTTCGCCAAACGCGGGCGTTCCCTGCTCAACCCCGGCGAACCGCTGCCGGGTGAGGCTGGCGCGGCCCCGGCCGAGGTCGCGATTCCCGGCGCAGGCACGACGGATTCCCGCAGCGGGCTTCAGGGGTTTTCTTCGAACACGGCTGCCGCGATCCTCGCCGTCAGGGACCTGACGGTGGCTTATCCACGGCGCCAGGGTCTGTTCGGCCGCCATGCGGACATGACGCCGGTCGTCGATGGCGTGTCGTTCGACGTCGTGGCGGGTGAAACCCTGGCGCTGCTGGGTGAGTCGGGCTGCGGCAAGACGACGACAGCCAAGGCCTTGCTGCGTTTGCTGGAGAAACAGGCGCAGGTCGGCGGCCAGGTCGAGCTGGGGGGGGTGCCGGTGTTCACGGCGAGCCGATCCAGTTTGAAGCGCTTGCGCCAATCGCTGCAGATCGTTTTCCAGGACCCCTATGCCTCGCTGAATCCGCGCATGCTGGTGGGCGACATTCTGGAGGAGGGCGTTGCGGCTCTGCGGCCCGAACGCTCGCGGGACGACCGCCGGGCGCGCATTCAGAACCTGCTGGACAGCGTGGGTCTGCCCCGCGATACGGTGCGGCGCTATCCCCATGAGTTCTCGGGCGGCCAGCGCCAGCGCATTGCGATCGCGAGGGCGCTTTCGGTGGAGCCCCAGGTGCTGGTCTGCGACGAGCCGACTTCGGCGCTGGACGTGTCGGTTCAGGCGCAGATACTCGAGCTGCTCAAAGCTTTGCAGCAGGAATTCAACATGGGGTATTTATTCATCACTCACAATTTCGGCGTGGTGGAGTATTTGTCCGACCGCATCGCGGTGATGCACAAGGGGCGCATCGTCGAAACAGGGGCAACCCGGGACGTGCTGGAGTCTCCCCGGCACGCCGAGACGCGGCGCCTGCTGGCGGCGGTGCCTCGCCTGTAGGGCCGCGCGGGGGAGCCGCAACGCTTATAATGGGGCGACAAGGCCTTGTTTTTCCTGGCCGAGCCCCAAAGTAGTGGATATGTCCCTGAAAGTATTCGACCTCCAGTGCGAGTTCGGCCACGTCTTCGAAGGCTGGTTCGCTTCGCACGAAAACTACGAAACCCAGCAGGCCAAGGGCCTGCTGAGCTGCCCCATGTGCGAAAGCACGCAAATCAGCCGCAAGCTTTCGGCGCCGCGCCTGAATATGGGGCACGGCAAGGCCGACGCCCAGCGCGGGGCCGGCGGGCAGGTATCGATGGAGGATAGTGGCGGCGCGCATCCTGTTGCGGCGCCCGGGGCCGAACAACTGGCCAGGCTGCAGGCTCAGGTCATGCAGTACATGCGCCAGTTGGTGCGCAACACCGAAGATGTCGGCGGCAATTTCGTTCAGGAAGCCAGGCGCATGCACGAAGGGGAAATCGAGCACCGGGCCATTCGCGGCACGGCGACCGCGCAAGAGCGCGAGTCGCTGGTGCGCGACGGCATTGCCGTGCTGCCCATTCCGGATTACCTCGACGACGACCGCCTGCAGTAAACCCGGCCGGGGCAGGGCGGCAACAATTACATGACGCGGCTGCGGTATTCGCTGGTGCGCGTATCGATTTCGATCTTGTCGCCGATATTGCAGAACAACGGCACGGCGATTTCGACGCCGGTGTTGATTTTTGCGGGCTTGAGCACCTTGCCCGAGGTATCGCCCTTGACGGCGGGCTCGGTGTAGATGATTTCGCGCACGATGATGGTGGGCAGTTCGACCGAAATGGCGCGGCCTTCGTAGAACACGACTTCCACCGTCATGCCTTCTTCCAGGAAGTTCAGCGCATCGCCCATGCTTTCGGCTTCGACTTCGTACTGGTTGTATTCTTCGTCCATGAACACATACATGGGATCGGCGAAATACGAGTAGGTGCACTCTTTGTGCTCGAGCACGACGATCTCGAATTTTTCGTCGGCCTTGTAAACCGATTCGCTGCCCGAGGATGTAAGCAGATTCTTGAACTTGAGCTTCACGACGGCCGCGTTGCGGCCCGATTTATTGTATTCGGTCTTCAGAACGACCAACGGCTCGCTGCCGACCATAACAACGTTGCCAACACGTAATTCTTGTGCTGTTTTCATCTTTGATGACTACTCCGGAAAATTTAGTGCTCCATGGATGGGCCACCAGGGGCCGGAGCGAGACTGATAAAACGCATAATTTTACTCTTTTCCCCGATTTTTCGCGCAGAAGCCGACAAGCGACTCGGCCAGCCCTGTCCGGGCGGCCAGTTCGTCGCACCATTGCCGTGTCTGCCGGCGCCATGCGTCCTGTGCGTCGCGAGCCAGCAGGGCTTGCAGCGCCGTGCCAGCGTCGGCGGCATTTCCTGTGTTCCAGGCCAGCGTCAGCGGTTCGACCTGGCGGCCGAAAGGCGCCAGGTCAAGCCACGCGCGCAGCTTTTCGAGGTGGGCGGCGTCTTCCTGCTGATAAATCTGCCAGACGAATGGCTTGCCGGCCCATATGGCGCGCGCCAGCGAATCCTCGCCCCGCACGAAATTCAGGTCGCTGCTCCATAGCAGGCGGTCGAAATCCTCCTGGGATACGAAGGGGGCTTCAAAGACATGGACATGGCTGGCGGCCAGGTCCGCCAGCGAAGGATAGACGCCCTCCGGAACGATGAGCACGCTGGGCTCGGCCCCGCTGTTCAACGCCTGTACCAGGGCCTCGGCAGGCGCGTTGCGGTAGCAGAACAGATAGGCCTGCCGCCAGCCCGATTGCAGGCCCTTGATCCAGGAATCCGGCATGCCCAGTGTTTGCAGCAGGCGCCAGCGCTCGCCGGGCCGGGACAGCCAGGCGTCGCGTGTTTCCAGCAGGCCGGGTTCGCGCAGCAGGCCGCCGGTTGCGGGGGTGAAGCCGGGGAAGTAGAAGCATTTGCGCAGCCCATTGGCCTGCAGCGACGGCATGGCATGGCAGCTTTCCACCCATTTTTCGGCGCTCAGGTATTCGAGGTTGATGCACAGGCTGTCCCGGTCGGCCATGCGGGATACGAAGTTGGGAGGCAGCTCGCAGGCAAAGGCTTCGATGACGACGTCGTGCGGGGCGAGTTCGGGAAGGTCGTGCGACCAGTGGATGATTTCGACGCCCCGCGCCGCTTGCATGCCTTGCCCGGCATCGACGGCGGGTTCGATGCGGGCAAAGGCCTGCATGTCGTCCACCCACAGCCTGACGGGGGCGGGTGCATTCAGGCTAGCCAATTGGCGGGCGAGCCGCCAGCATACGCCGATGTCGCCGTAGTTGTCGACGACCCGGCAGAAAATGTCGAAGCTTGGAGGGGCGGCTGGCATGGATGGAAGCCTGCGTGCTCGCGGCGTCCGCCGGGCTGGCGGGGCCCGGGGCGATCAGTGCAGATGAACCGGATCGAGGTCGATTTCTTCGGGCAGCTCGGGGTGCAGCATTTCGCCCAGCGGGTTGGGGAAATACGGCGCGCCGCAGTCGTCGCAGAATTCGACGGCATACAGCCCGGACAAGCGCCGCACGTCGACGACGCCCATTTCGTTCAGCAGGGCGGCGATTTCATCGGGAATATCGGCCTGTTCGGCATTGATGCTGTCGGCGACGGATTCTTCCTTGCTCAGAACGGGCCAGATGCTGCCGTAGATGATGTCGTTGCTGTGCTGGGTGCTGAAGCCCACCCGGTATTCTTCGATGACGTTGTCGCCGCAGGCGGCGATGGTGGCGCGCAGTTCGTCGCCCGGCAGGCGGGCCACCGTTTGCAGCCAGGTGACCGCGGCCTTGAGCGCCAGGGGGCGTATGCGGCGGTCGGCCTCGCGGCTGTTGATGTAGTAGGCATCGGGCAGCAGGTATTCGATGGAGCAGCCGGTGAACATGGGAGTGATGGTGGCCGCGCTGGCTTGTGTCCAGTTTTCCAGGCATTGCTCGCGCGTGACGGCGGCGGTGTCGTCGCTTTGCCACAGGAATAGCGGCTGGCCCTTGGGAACGGCAACGGCGCCAACGACGAAGCGGGCGTCGGCCAGCATACCTTCGTTGCTGGGTATGGAGCGGATTTCGCAGGCCTCGGCTTTTTGGCCAAGCGCCTTTTGGCCCAGACGGTGGGTCCAGGCCCAGGTGTCGTGGAAGGTTTGCGGCATCTGGTCGAAGCTGACAAGTTCGTCCAGCAGGGCCAGTTTTGCGGCCGGGGCCAGAATATGCGTTTTCAGCTGCTGTTCGATGGCGGAAAGATTGTGCCGCAGCGAGTACTGCGCGGGCAATTGGTAGCGGGTCCAGACGACGGCGGGCGCCGCGAACAGCAGGATGTCGTAGGCTTGTTCGTCGGCCAACAGCGTGGCCGATTCGGAATGCGTTTCCGCCTGTTCGATCAGGATCTCGTAGGCGTTGACGTTGTTCGCCAGGAGGTAGTCGAGTGCGTGCTCGATGGCCTGGTTCTTTTTACCCTGTAGAAGCCGCGATAATTGGGCGCCGAGCAGGTTTTCCCAGTAGATGTCTTCGAGCCGGCTGCCCGAGAGCGCCAGCGATTGGGCCAGCTTGGCCAGGCGCTGGGTGTCGCGTGACAGACGGTGGTGGTGAGGGAGGGGCATACGGGGCATGAGTGGATACGATTGAAAGCTGTTAAAAGTGCATCGAGCGATTCAGCGGGCGGCGTGCCGGTGCGGCACATGCCGCCCGCTGCGGGGTTTCCCCGATCTTCCCTGCTAGTTTAACCCCGAGTGATGCCTAGGGCCTGTTAACAGGCCCTAGCGCCTTCAGGCGGCCAGCAGCTCGCGCAGCACGTAGGGCAGGATGCCGCCGTGTTCGTAGTAGTCGACTTCGGTTGCGGTATCGATGCGCAGCAGCAAGGGCACGTTTTGCGACGTGCCGTCTTTGCGATGTATGGTGAGCGTGACGTCCTGCTGCGGCTTGATGCCGTTTTCCAGGCCCGAGATGTCGTAGGTTTCGTCGCCGGCGATGCCCAGCGATTCGACGGTGTCCTGGCCCTTGAACTGCAGCGGAAGCACGCCCATGCCCACCAGGTTGCTGCGGTGGATGCGCTCGAAGCTGCGCGCGATGACCGCCTTGACGCCCAGCAGCTGCGTGCCTTTGGCGGCCCAGTCGCGCGACGAGCCTGTGCCGTATTCTTCGCCGCCGAAGACGACGCTGGGCACGTTCTCGCCGATGTACTTCATGGCGGCATCGAAAATGGGAAGCCGCTCGCCCGATGGCTGGTGTATGGTTTCGCCGCCTTCGAAGCGGCTGCCGTCGGCATTGGGAGGAATCATGAGGTTCTTGATGCGCACGTTGGCGAACGTGCCGCGCATCATGACCTCGTGGTTGCCGCGGCGCGAACCGTAGCTGTTGAAATCCTGTTTTTCGACGCCGTGGGCCTTGAGCCATTGGCCGGCGGGCGAGGATTCCTTGATGGAGCCTGCCGGCGAGATATGGTCGGTGGTGACCGAATTGCCGAAAATGGCCAGGGCCCGGGCGTTGCGCACCGCCGGCATGGGCGCCGGCTTCATGCCGAAATCGTCGAAGAACGGGGGCTCGGCAATGTAGGTGGATACCGGCCAGGTGTAGGTGTCGCCGTCGACGCCGTTGATGTTTTTCCAGAGCTTGCCCGGATTGGACTTGATCTGGGCGTAGTTGCTGCGGAAAGCGGCGGGGTTCAGCGCCGTGCCCAACAGCGCCTGGATTTCGGCGTTGCTGGGCCAGATGTCGCCCAGCCACACATCGCCCTTTTTGCCCTTGCCCACGGGCTCGGTCATGAGGTTGCGCTGCATCGTGCCCGCCAGCGCATAGGCCAGGACCAGCGGGGGCGATGCGAGGAAATTGGCCTTGATGTTGGGATGGATGCGGGCTTCGAAATTGCGGTTGCCCGACAGCACGGCGGCGCAGACCAGATTGTTTTGCGTGATGGCCTCGTTGATGTCGGGGGTCAGGTCGCCCGAATTGCCGATACAGGTGGTGCAACCGTAGGCGGCGACGTTGAAGCCCAGTTTTTCCAGGTAGGGCAGCAGGCCGGTCTTGGTGAGGTATTCGGTGACGACGCGCGATCCGGGCGCCAGCGATGTTTTGATGTGCTTGGGAATCTTGAGCCCGGCCTCGACGGCCTTTTTGGCCATCAGCCCCGCCGCCAGCAGGACGCTTGGGTTCGAAGTGTTGGTGCACGAGGTGATGGCGGCGATGAGGATATCGCCGTTCTTGATCTTGGTGCCGGCGCTGGTGGTAAAGGTTTGATCCAGCCTTTCCGGCGGCTGGTTGAAGCCGCTGGCGGACTGCTCGGAGAACAGGCGGGCGAAAGTGTCTTTGGCGTCGCCCAGCTCGATGCGGTCCTGGGGACGCTTGGGGCCGGCCAGCGAGGGTGTGACGGTGGACAGGTCGAGCTTGACCAGTTGCGAGTAGTCGATGTTCTTGGCCTTGGGAATGCCGTACATGCCCTGGGCCTTGAAGTAGGCCTTGAAGGCCTCGATTTCATCGTCGCTGCGGCCCGTGCCCTTGAAGTATTCGATGGTGCGGTCGTCAACGGGAAAAAACCCCATGGTGGCGCCGTATTCGGGCGACATATTGCCGATGGTGGCGCGGTCGGTGACGGACAGGCTGGCGGTGCCGGGCCCGCAGAATTCCACGAACTTGCCCACCACTTTTTCCTTGCGCAGCAGCTCGGTGATGGTGAGCACGAGATCGGTGGCCGTGACGCCGCCGCGCAGCTCGCCGGTGAGTTCGACGCCTACGACGTCCGGGGTAAGAATGTACAGCGGCTGGCCCAGCATGCCGGCTTCGGCCTCGATGCCGCCCACCCCCCAGCCTACGACGCCGATGCCGTTGATCATGGTGGTGTGGCTGTCGGTGCCGACCAGGGTGTCGGGATAATAGACGTTATTGGCGGCGTCGAAGTGCACGCCGCGGGCCAGGTGTTCCAGGTTGACCTGGTGCACGATGCCGAAGCCCGGCGGCACGACGCCGAACGTATTGAAGGCCTGCATGCCCCACTTGAGGAATTCGTAGCGCTCGTTGTTGCGATGGAACTCGATCTTCATGTTTTGCTCGAGCGCGCTTTTGGTGCCGAAGTGGTCGATCATGACGGAGTGGTCGACCACCAGGTCGACGGGCACCATGGGCTCGATGCGCTTGGGATCCTTGCCTTCTTTTTGCGCCACCGAGCGCATGGCGGCGATGTCGACCAGCAGCGGAACGCCGGTGAAGTCCTGCAGGACCACGCGGGCGACCACGAAGGGGATTTCGGTGTTGCGCGGGGCGTTGGGCTTCCAGTTGGCCAATTGGCGCACATGTTCCTCGGTGATTTTCCTGCCGTCGCAATTGCGCAGGACGGACTCCAGGACGATGCGGATGGACACCGGCAGGCGGCTGACGTCGACCCCCAGACTTTTGCCCAGCGCGGGCAGCGAATAGAGATTCGCGCTTTTGCTGCCTATCTTGAATTTTTTCAGGGTGTTCAGGGTATTGGTCGACATGTCTTGCTCCGTACGATGGAAAGCCGAGGGAAGTCTGGTGCGAGGCGGACGGCGCCCGCTTCGCTCCCGGCTATTTTAGGCTTGATTGCGGCATTTTGGGGGCGAAAAAAATCCCCCGCGGCGGGCTGCCGGGGGGATGGGTTGCAGCGGTGCGCCGAACCGGCGCTTACACGCCGACGGAGTCTGCGATCTCTTTGTACTCTTCGATCTGGTCGAAGTTCAGGTACTGATAGATCTGCTTGCCGCTTTGGTTGATGACGCCCATGTCGGCCATGTACTCTTCCTTCGTGGGGATGCGGCCCAGACGAGAGCAGATGGCGGCCAGCTCGGCCGAACCCAGGTATACGTTGCTGTTCTTGCCCAGGCGGTTCGGGAAGTTGCGGGTGCTGGTCGACATCACGGTGGCGCCTTCGCGAACCTGAGCCTGGTTGCCCATGCACAGCGAGCAGCCCGGCATTTCGGTGCGGGCGCCGGCCGTGCCGAAGACGCCGTAGTGGCCTTCTTCGGTCAGTTGCTGCGCGTCCATCTTGGTGGGCGGCGCGATCCACAGCTTGGTGGGAATGTCGCGCTTGCCTTCGAGCAGCTTGGAAGCGGCGCGGAAGTGGCCGATATTGGTCATGCAGCTGCCGATGAACACTTCGTCGATGACCGCGCCGGCCACGTCGGACAGCGTTTTGACGTCGTCCGGGTCGTTCGGGCAGGCGACGATGGGTTCGTGCACGTCGGCCAGGTCGATCTCGATGACGGCCGCGTATTCAGCGTCGGCATCGGGTTCGAGCAGTTGGGGATCGGCCAGCCAGGCTTCCATGGCCTTGATGCGGCGGGCCAGCGAGCGCTCGTCTTCGTAGCCGTTGGCGATCATCCACTTGAGCATCACGATGTTGCTGTTGATGTACTCGATGATGGGTTCTTTGTTGAGGCGCACGGTGCAGCCGGCGGCCGAGCGTTCGGCCGAAGCGTCGGTAAGCTCGAAAGCCTGTTCGATCTTCAGGTTGGGCAGGCCCTCGATTTCGAGGATGCGGCCCGAGAAGATGTTCTTCTTGCCCTGCTTGGCCACGGTGAGCAGGCCTTGCTTGATGGCGTACAGGGGAATGGCGTTGACCAGGTCGCGCAGGGTGACGCCGGGCTGCAGCTCGCCCTTGAAGCGCACCAGCACGGATTCGGGCATGTCCAGGGGCATGACGCCGGTGGCGGCCGCGAAGGCGACCAGGCCGGAGCCCGCCGGGAACGAGATGCCGATGGGGAAGCGGGTGTGCGAGTCGCCGCCGGTGCCGACGGTGTCGGGCAGCAGCATGCGGTTCAGCCAGCTATGGATGATGCCGTCGCCCGGGCGCAGGGCAACGCCGCCGCGCGTGCTGATGAAATCGGGCAGCGTGTGGTGGGTCTTGACGTCCACGGGCTTGGGATAGGCGGCCGTATGGCAGAACGACTGCATGACCAGGTCGGCCGAGAAGCCCAGGCAGGCGAGGTCTTTGAGCTCGTCGCGGGTCATGGGGCCGGTGGTGTCCTGGCTGCCGACGGAGGTCATGCGCGGCTCGCAGTAGGTGCCGGGGCGCACGCCCTTGCCTTCGGGAAGGCCGCAGGCGCGGCCGACCATTTTCTGGGCCAGCGAATAGCCCTTGCCGGAATCGGCGGGGGCCTGGGGCAGGCGGAACAGCGTGGAAGGGGGCAGGCCCAGCGCTTCGCGGGCCTTGGCGGTGAGGCCGCGGCCGATGATCAGCGGAATGCGGCCGCCGGCGCGGACTTCGTCGAGCAGGACGTCGGACTTGATGGTGAATTCGGCGATGACCTTGCCGTCCTTCAGGGCTTTGCCCTCGTAGGGGCGCAGCTCGACCACATCGCCCATTTCCATTTTGGAAACGTCCAGTTCGATGGGCAGCGCGCCCGAGTCTTCCATGGTGTTGTAGAAGATGGGGGCGATCTTGTTGCCCAGGCAGACGCCGCCGAAGCGCTTGTTGGGCACATAGGGGATGTCTTCGCCGGTGAACCACAGCACCGAGTTGGTGGCGGACTTGCGGCTGGAGCCGGTGCCGACCACGTCGCCCACGTAGGCGACGAGGTGGCCTTTTTCCTTGAGCGATTCGATGAAGGCGACCGGGCCGCGCTTGCCGTCTTCTTCGGGCTGGAACGCCGCGCCTTCGCGCTTGTTCTTGAGCATGGCCAGGGCGTGCAGAGGGATGTCCGGGCGGGTGGTCGCGTCGGGGGCGGGCGACAGGTCGTCGGTGTTGGTTTCGCCGGCAACCTTGAAAACCGTGATGGTCAGGCTCTCGGGGACTTCGGGGCGGCTGGTGAACCATTCGGCGTCGGCCCAGCTTTGCAGAATGCCTTTGGCGTGGGCATTGCCCTTGTCGGCCTTTTCCTTGACGTCGTGGAAGGCATCGAACATGAGCAGGGTGTTCTTCAGGCCCTGGGCCGCGGTGCCGGCCAGTTCGGCGTTGTCGAGCAGCTCGATGAGGGGGCTGATGTTGTAGCCGCCCAGCATGGTGCCGAGCAATTCGGTGGCTTTCTTGCCGTCGATGAGGGAACAGGTTTCCGAGCCGAAGGCAAGGGCGGCCAGGTACGAGGCCTTGACCTTGGCGGCATCGTCGACGCCGGCCGGCACGCGGTGCGTCAACAGCTCGAGCAGGAAGGCTTCTTCGCCCGCGGGCGGGTTTTTAAGCAGCTCGATGAGGTCGGCGGTTTGCTGAGCCGAAAGAGGAAGGGGAGGAATGCCTAACGCGGCGCGTTCGGCAACGTGTTGGCGGTATTTTTCCAGCATGAGGCGTGCCCTATGGTCGGATTGGAAGGGAGGATCTTTGCCTCAATTGTAAGGGGTGGCGCGGTTTGAGGCAAATGTCTTATGTCTTATATCTTATATAAGACTTGAGAAAATACGGAAGTGTTGCTATTGGGTGATTGTCTGGAGTTCTTGAGACGTCGGCAGGCGGAGTCAAGCCGACTGCTTTGAGAACGACGGCGTTATGCCAGCAAATCGGCGTACTCCGTGTGGCGCCGGATATAGGCGTCCGCGTATGAGCAAAGCGGGCGCACCAGCCAGCCCTGGCTGCGCGCGGTGTCCAGGGCGTGCATGGTCAGGTCGGCGGCGATGCCCCGCCCGCCGACAGCCTGGGGGACGCCTGTATGGATGATGGTCATGGTGTTGTTGCTGAGTTCGTACTCGAGAACGCACAAAATGCCGTTTTCGATCCATTGGAAGCGTTGCAGATCCGGGCGGTGTTCAATAGGGCGGCTCACGGCGGTTCTTTTCAAAAGGAAGGGTAGGAATGAAAAAAGCACCTCTCTGGGCGTCAGCGAGGTGCTTCGTTTGGCCTTGAACGATGGCGGGTATGGATGCCGGCGCGTCGTGCAAGAAGGGTTTCGCGGTCATGATTTGAGTTTCGGACTCTGTGCATATGAGGATTTTAGAACGGTGCCGGCAAAATTGCGCGATTTATCGTTCAGATCGCTTTCAGGTGTGGGTTTGAGGACACGCCGCGATTCGTATTCGTCGCTAGTCTGCGCACCTGAGCCACAGCCCCCGGCCCGAATCCGCCGGCCAGGGGTCGTGGGGGGGGGCAAGCGTCGCTGCTAAATGACGTACAGGTCCACGTACTCGTGCACGGGCATGGCTTCCAGACGTGCCTGGTCGAGTGAAACGTCCAGAATGCGCTGCTGCTGGCGTGCCGGGAACTGGCGGGCCAGGTTGGTGCGGAACTTGGCTTCCAGCAGGGGAATGCCGTCTTTGCGGCGGCGCTTGTGGCCGATGGGGTATTCGCAGACGATTTCATCCAGCTTGCTGCCGTCCCTGAACTCCACGGTCAGGGCATTGGCGATGGAGCGTTTTTCCGGGTCGTGGTAGTCGGCGGTGAAGGCGGGATCCTCGACGCATACGATCTTGTCGCGCAGCGCGTCGATGCGCGGGTCGGCGGCGATTTCATCTTCGTAGTCGCCGGCGGTGAGGCGGCCGAACAGCACCGGCACGGCCACCATGTACTGGATGCAGTGATCGCGGTCGGCGGGGTTGTTCAGCGGGCCTTTCTTGTCGATGATGCGGATGCAGGCTTCGTGCGTGCGGATGGTGATCCTGGCGATGTCGTCGCTGGACTTGCCCGCGGCCTTCAGCTTCTGGTGGATGTCCATGGCGCATTCCACGGCGGTTTGCGAATGGAACTCCGCGGGGAAGGAAATCTTGAACAGCACATTTTCCATGACGTAGCTGCCGTAGGGACGCTGGAACTTGAAGGGCTGGCCCTTGAACAGCACATCGTAGAAGCCCCAGGTCTTGGCGCTGAGCACCGAGGGGTAGCCCATTTCGCCGGTCCTGGCGATCAACGCCAGGCGCACGGCGCGGCTGGTGGCGTCGCCGGCGGCCCAGCTCTTGCGGCTGCCCGTGTTGGGGGCGTGGCGATAGGTGCGCAGGCTTTGTCCGTCCACCCAGGCCAGCGAAACGGCGTTGATGGTTTCTTCGCGGCTCAGGCCCAGCAATTGCGCCACGACGGCGGTCGAAGCCACCTTGACCAGGACGACGTGATCCAGGCCGACTTTGTTGAACGAGTTTTCCAGTGCGATGCACCCTTGGATTTCGTGGGCCTTGATCATGCCGGTCAGCACGTCGCGCATGGTCAGGGGCGCTTTGCCGGCCGCCACCGCATTGCGCGACAGCCAGTCGGCCGTGGCCAGGATGCCGCCCAGGTTATCCGAAGGATGGCCCCACTCGGCGGCCAGCCAGGTATCGTTGAAGTCGAGCCAGCGGATCATTGCGCCGATGTTGAAGGCCGCCTGCACGGGATCGAGCTGGAACTGCGTGCCTGGCACCTTGGCGCCGTTGGGCACGATCGTGCCCGGAACGATGGGCCCCATCAGCTTTTTGCAGGCGGGGTATTCCAGCGCTTCCAGGCCGCAGCCCAGGGTGTCTATGAGGCAGTTGCGGGCGGTTTCGTAGGCCAGCTCGCTTTTGATTTGATAGTTCAGGACGTAGTCCACGATATCGACCAATACCTGATCGGGTTCGGGACGGATGTTGGAAATGGCTGCCGACATGAATGCTTCCTAAGTTTATTTGCGTTTTGCCAGGGGAACGAATTTTTGATCTTCGGGGCCGACGTAATTGGCCGTCGGACGGATGATCTTGTTGTCGATGCGCTGCTCGATGATGTGCGCCGACCATCCGGCCGTGCGGGCGATGACGAACAGCGGAGTAAACATGGCCGTGGGCACGCCCATCATGTGGTAGGACACCGCCGAGAACCAGTCGAGGTTGGGGAACATTTTTTTCGCGTCCCACATTACCGTTTCGAGCCGTTCGGCGATGTTGAACATTTTCATGTTCTGCGCGCTCTTGGAAAGCTTGCGGGCAACTTCCTTGATGACCTGGTTGCGGGGATCCGAAACCGTGTAGACGGGATGGCCGAATCCGATGACGACCTCTTTGTTCTCGACGCGGCGGCGGATGTCGGCCTCGGCCTCGTCGGGCGAGCCGTAGCGCTTCTGAATTTCGAAGGCCACTTCGTTGGCGCCGCCGTGCTTGGGCCCGCGCAGGGCGCCGATGCCCCCGGTGATGGCCGAGTACATGTCGGACCCGGTGCCGGCAATGACGCGGCAGGCAAAGGTGGACGCGTTGAATTCGTGCTCGGCATACAGGTTGAGCGATGTGTGCATGGCGCGCACCCATTCGTCGCTGGGCTCGACTCCGTGCAGCAGGTGCAGGAAGTGTCCGCCGATGCTGTCGTCGTCCGTTTGCACGTCGATGATGCGGCCGTTATGGCTGTAGTGGTACCAGTACAGCAGGGCCGAGCCCAGGTTGGCCATCAGGCGGTCGGCGATGTCCCGCGCATCGGGAATGTTATGGTCGTCCTTTTCCGGCAGGACGCAACCCAGTACCGAGACTGCCGTACGCATGACGTCCATGGGATGGCTGGCGGCGGGCAGCGATTCCAGCGCGGTTTGCAACTGGGCCGGGAGGCCGCGCAGCTTGCGCAGTTTTTCCTTGTAGGCCTTGAGTTCGGCCTTGTTGGGCAAGGCGCCGTGCACCAGCAGGTGGGCGATTTCCTCGAATTCGCTGGTGTGGGCGATGTCCAGAATATCGTAGCCGCGGTAGTGCAGGTCGTTGCCGCTGCGGCCCACTGTGCACAAGGCCGTATTGCCGGCCACGATGCCCGACAGCGCTACGGATTTCTTGGGCTTGAAGGTGCTGGGTGTCTCGGTTTTTGCTTTTGCGGTAGTCGCCATGTCGCTCTCCTGGAGGTGTTGCGATTAATTGGATTTGCCTTGCTGGAACAGCGCGTCGAGCTTCGCTTCGAAAGCATGGTAGCCGATGCGTTCGTACAGTTCTTCGCGAGTCTGCATCATGTCGATGACATTTTTCTGATGGCCGTCGCGGCGGATCGCGTCGTAGATGGTTTCCGCGGCCTTGTTCATGGCACGGAAGGCCGACAACGGGTAAAGCGCCATGTCGACGCCCGCCGAAGCCAGCTCCTGCACGCTGAACAGCGGGGTCTTGCCGAATTCGGTAATGTTGGCCAGTATGGGCACGTCCAGCGCCTGCGAGAATTTCCGGTAGGTTTCCAGGTCGTAGGAAGCCTCGGCGAAAATGGCGTCCGCACCGGCAGCCACGCAGGCCTGGGCGCGCTCCAGCGCGGCGTCCACGCCGTCCACGGCGATGGCGTCGGTGCGGGCGATGATGAAGAATTGTCCGTCGGTTCTTGCGTCGACGGCGGCCTTGACCCGGTCGGCCATTTCCTGGGTCGACACGATTTCCTTGCCGGGACGATGGCCGCAGCGCTTGGCGCCCACCTGGTCCTCGATGTGGCAGCCGGCCGCGCCGAACTTGATCAGGCTCTTGATCGTGCGGGCGATATTGAACGCCGAGGGCCCGAAGCCGGTGTCGATGTCGACCAGCAAGGGGGTGTCGCAGACATCGGTGATGCGCCGCACGTCGGTCAGCACGTCGTCCAGTGTGTTGATGCCGAGGTCGGGCAGCCCCAGCGAGCCGGCGGCAACGCCGCCGCCCGAAACGTAGATGGCCCGGTATCCGGCCCTTTTGGCCAGCAATGCATGGTTGGCATTGATGGCGCCGACGATTTGCAGGGGGGATTCTTCTTTCAGCGCTTGCCGGAACAGGGCGCCGGCCGATTGGGGAAGGGTAGGAGTTGCGGGCACGATGGGTCTCTTTGAATTTGGTGGTGGTGTGTTTTTGCCAGGCGAACGTTCATCAAGCAAAGATTCATTAAGCAAGAGACGTGCCAGCTTTTTCGCATCGGTTGCATCGAGGACGATGCCGCGTGTAAAGCCATGATTTCCATGAGGGAAACACAGAGGCACGTTCGTCCGGCCACAAACTTGGGTGGGCTGATGTTTTAAAAATGACACATTTATGTTTCAATGATGTCATTATTGAAGAAAATGTTCATCATGGCTCCGTTCATTGCCTCCTATTCGCGTCCTTTGCGGGTCGTCGCCGTGGGGTTCCACGGCCTGCGCACATTGCTGGAGGAGCTTGCTCCAGAATATAGCGCCATTGCCGAAATACATATACTGGACAAGGCGTACGGCGATGCGCTGGCCGACATTACCGCCGAGCGCCAGGACCGCGGCGTCGACGCCGTGGTGGCGGCCGGCTCCAACGGCGGGTTTTTGCGCCAGCACCTGGACGTGCCCGTGGTGCTGGTCAAGGTGGGCGGCTTCGACATGATGCACGCGCTGGCCAAGGCTTCGCGCTATTCGCGGCGCATCGCCCTGGTCACGTATGGGTCGGTTCCCGCCGAAATGGCGCGCTTCAACGAAATATTCGATTTGCGGCTGGAGTTCCGGGTTTACAAGACCGAGCTCGACGCGGAGGCCAGCGTGCAGGAGCTCAAGCATCTGGGCATCGACGTCGTCGTGGCGCCCGGCATGGTGGTGGATCTGGCCCGCAGCTACGGCTTGCAAGGCGTTCTGCTGTATTCGCAGCAGTCGGTCCGCGAAGCCATGGACGACGCCATCGAAGTGGCCCGCGTTTCCAGGCTGGAGCAGGCCAAGCGCGAAAAATTGAACACCATCCTCGGCCATCTCAAGGACGGCGTCGTGGCCGTCGACCTGGACGAGCGCATCGAAACCCTGAACCTCTCCATGGAAAAAATCATCGGGCATCCCGCGGACAGGCTTGTCGGGCAGCGCCTGAGCTCGGTGTTCCCGGGCCTGGAGCTAAGCGGCACACTGCGTTCGGGGCGGGCCGAAATCGAGCAGGTGCAGGACGTGGGCGGCAAGACCCTGGTCACCACCCGCATTCCCGTCATCGAGCAGGGCCGACAAACCGGCGCCGTCCTGATTTGCCAGGATCCGGCGACCATCCAGCGGCTGGACCGAAATCTGCGCTCGCGCAGCCAGCCCAGGGCTACTCCCGCCCGATATGTGCTGGACGACATCGTCGGCGCCGGCCCCTTGATCGAGCGGGTCAGGGAGAGGGCGCTGAGCTGCGCACGAAGCCGGGCCACGGTACTCATCATTGGCGAGAGCGGTACGGGCAAGGAGTTGCTGGCGCAGGGCATCCACAATGCCAGCGCCCGAAGCGCCCAGCCTTTCGTGGCGATCAATTGCGCTGCTTTTCCCGAGGCCTTGCTGGAAAGCGAGTTGTTCGGCTATGTGGAGGGGGCTTTCACCGGATCCAGCCGCGGGGGCAAGACGGGCTTGTTCGAAGCGGCTCATACCGGCACTATCTTTCTCGACGAAATCGGCGAGATGCCGTTGTCCCTGCAAACGAGGCTGTTGCGGGTGCTGCAGGAAAAAGAAGTGCTGCGGGTTGGCGCCACCGAACCCACTCCGGTCGACGTGCGGGTGATGGCCGCGACGCACCGGGACCTGGCCGCCAGCGTCGCCGCCGGCCAGTTTCGCGGCGACCTGTATTACCGCCTGAACATCCTGCTGGTCAATCTGCCGCCATTGCGCCAGCGCGCCGGCGACCTGCCTTTGCTGGCCGCAAGCCTGAAAAAGAAGATCGCCCGGCGTTTGCATTACGAGAGCGGGTTCGGCGATGCCGTCGTCGACGCCATCGTGGAGGCGGGCAGGGGGTATTCCTGGCCCGGGAATATCCGCGAGCTGGAAAACCTGATCGAGCGCGGCCTGGTCTTTTACGATACTGTCGGGGTCGATGGCGGCGCGGCGCAAGACCGGTTGAAGGAAATCGCCCCGGAGCTGTTCGCGCAGGAGGGCGTGGAGGAAGCCGCGGGACTGCGCGACAGCCGCGAAGCGGCGGAGCTCGAGCATATCCAGGCGGTCCTGAGGGAATGCCATGGGGACAAGACGCTTGCGGCGCAACGCCTCAACATCAGCCGCAGCACGCTATGGCGCAAGCTCAAGCGCGGGGGCCGGGCCATCGGCGCCTGGGGCAAAAAATAAACCCCGCCGGTTGCAACAGCGGGGTTCATCAGCAGGGCGGGCCGTTTCGGAAACCGGTTTTCCGTATCCGACAAGGCGCACGCGGCGGCGCCCTTGGCGGCCCTGGGGTGAATTACTTCAGCAGGTCTTTCACGCCATCGCGCTCTTCGAGCAGCTCGTTGAGCGTCTTGTCCATGCGCTCGCGCGAGAATTCGTTGATTTCAAGGCCGGCGACGCGGGTGTATTCGCCGTTGGCCGTGGTGACGGGCACGCCGTATACGATGCCTTCGGGAATGCCGTAGGAGCCGTCGGAGGGCACGCCCATGGTGACCCACTTGCCGTTGCTGCCCAGAACCCAGTCGCGGACGTGGTCGATGGCGGCATTGGCGGCCGAAGCGGCCGACGAAAGTCCGCGGGCCTCGATGATGGCCGCGCCGCGCTTGCCGACGGTGGGGATGAAGGTGTCGCGGTTCCAGGCGTCGTCGTTGATGAGTTTTTCAAGGCTTTGGCCGCCGACGGTGGCAAAGCGGATGTCCGGGTACATGGTGGGCGAGTGATTGCCCCATACGACCAGTTTTTCGATGTCGGCGACTTTCTTGCCGGATTTGGCGGCCAGTTGCGAAAGCGCGCGGTTGTGGTCCAGGCGCAGCATGGCGGTGAAGTTCTTGGCGGGTAGGTCGGGCGCCGACTTCATGGCGATGTAGGCATTGGTGTTGGCGGGGTTGCCCACGACCAGCACCTTGACGTTGCGGTTGGCCACTTCATTGAGCGCCTTGCCCTGGGCGGTGAAGATTTGCGCATTGACCTGGAGCAGGTCTTTGCGTTCCATGCCGGGTCCGCGGGGGCGTGAACCGACCAGCAGCGCGACTTCGACATCCTTGAACGCTTCGCGCGGATCGCTGTGCGCGGTCATGCCGGCCAGCAGCGGGAAGGCGCAGTCGTCCAGTTCCATCATGACGCCCTTCAGCGCTTTCTGGGCTTTTTCGTCGGGGATCTCGAGCAGTTGCAGGATGACAGGCTGGTCTTTACCAAGCATTTCGCCCGAGGCGATGCGGAACAGCAGGGCGTAACCGATTTGGCCGGCAGCGCCGGTGACGGCGACACGCATGGCGGGTTTGGACATGAACAATCTCCAGTGAAAAGATGAGTGGTTGGCTGAGTGGCTTCCGGCTTGCCTGATTCGCATTCAGGCGGAGGGGCTGGACGCTAGTGCCCCGTTTGGCAGGTTCGCACGGGAAACCGGCCGGACAGCGCACTAATACCCGACAGTTTAAATCGTTTGAAGGTTAGAGGAAATCGAGATTGCAGTCAAACATCTTATATCTTATATAAGACACAAGAGTGTTAGACAGAATCGTCAATCCGTGCGAAAATGCTACGCGTTTTATCTCGATGCTTTAATCTTAAATTTTCTGTTCAGGTGCTCCAGCCGCGTAGCCATGTCCGATATCCCGTCAAATGATCAAGCACCGGACGAGCGCGCTGTCAGCAGCGCGGCGTATAGTCCGCTGTACCAGCAGATCAAGGGGTTGTTGCTGCAAAGCCTGGATCGCGGCGAATGGAAGCCCGGCGAATCCATACCCAGCGAACTCGAGCTTGCCGCCCGTTTCCAGGTAAGCCAGGGCACGGTGCGCAAGGCCATCGACGAGCTGGCCGCGGAAAACCTGCTGCTGCGCCGCCAGGGCAAGGGTACGTTTGTTGCAACGCACCATGAAGCCAAGGTGCGTTTCCGCTTCCTGAGGCTTACCTCCGACGACGGCCAGCCCAAAATGACGGGCAGCCAGATCCTGGATTGCCGGCGGGTCAAGGCGCCCACCGATATCGCGCGCCTGCTCGACTTGCGGGCCGCCGACGCCGTGGTCAATCTGCGCCGCCTGCTCTCGTTCGAGCAGGTGCCCACCATTCTCGACGACATCTGGCTGCCGGGCTCGGTGTTTCGCGGCCTGACCGCGGATTCCCTTTCCCGTTACCGGGGCCCGCTGTATGGTTTGTTCGAGTCCGAGTTTGGGATTAGCATGGTGCGGGCCGAAGAGAAGATCAAGGCGGTGTCGGCCAGCGCCGAACAAGCCCAGTTACTGCAAGTCGCTCCTTCCAGCCCCTTGCTGCAGGTCGAGCGCGTATCGTTCACTTACGGCGATCGCCCCGTCGAAGTGCGCAGAGGCTTATACGTGACCGAACGGTTCCATTACAGGAACAGTTTGAATTGACAAGTTTTTTCTATCCATTTGATACGTACACCCTAAATCGGTGAAAATATCGGCAGTACTTTGCAATAAATTAATTGTTATAACCTTGAGGCCATCATGTCCGATTCAGCTTCCAAGCCGCGTCCGCAGTATCGCAATCTTAGCGTTCCGCAGATCCTGAGCTACCGTCTTCCTCTTGCGGGAAAATCCTCTATTTTGCACAGGGCGAGCGGCGCCTTGTTGTTCTTGTGCCTGCCGCTCGTAATCATTCCGCTTTTCGGGCGCAGCGTGACTTCGGCTGAAAGCTACGCATCCATCCAGGAATGGACCTCCAATCCCCTCTGTAAGATCGTGCTGCTGGTGCTTATATGGGGTTATCTGCATCACTTCTGCGCCGGCATCCGCTACCTCACCCTCGACCTGCACGTCGGCAACGACAAGGTTACCGCCCAGAAAAGCGCCGGCGTCGTCTTCGGCATCAGCCTGGCATTGACTGTGGTTTTCGGTCTTAAACTCTTTGGGGCATGGTAATGGCTACGCACGAACGTCTTGGTACAAAACGCCTGGTGGTCGGCGCCCATTACGGCACGCTCGACTTCATCGTCCAGCGCTGCACCGCCATCATCATGGCCGTGTACACGCTTATTCTCTTCTTCGGTTTCATTTTCTCGTCGGGCATGAGCTTTGAAACCTGGCAACATCTTTTCGTATTCCATGTCGGCGCGCTGCCTGTCGGGCAGTTGCTGGCGACGCTGGCTTTCTTCTCGCTGGCCTGGCATGCATGGATCGGGGTTCGCGACATCTGGATGGACTACGTCACATCGGCCGGCCTGCGCTTGTTCCTGCAAGTGCTGACCATCTTGTGGCTGGTCGGGTCTATTGTCTTTTTCGCAAAAATTCTCTGGAGTCTATAAGCCGTGGCTGCTGTCAAAAAATCCTTACCTCGCCGCCAGTTCGATGTGGTGGTCGTAGGCGCCGGCGGATCCGGCATGCGTTGCTCGCTGCAACTGGCACAGGCAGGCTTATCGGTTGCCGTGCTGTCCAAGGTGTTCCCCACCCGTTCGCACACCGTGGCCGCGCAGGGCGGCGTCAGCGCCTCGCTGGGCAACATGAGCGAAGACCACTGGTATTGGCATATGTACGATACGGTCAAGGGCTCCGACTGGCTCGGCGACCAGGACGCCATCGAATTCATGTGCCGCGAGGCTCCCAACGCCGTGTACGAGCTCGAGCACTTCGGCATGCCGTTCGACCGCAATGCCGACGGCACCATCTACCAGCGTCCGTTCGGCGGCCATACCGCCAACTTCGGTGAAAAACCCGTGCAGCGCGCCTGTGCCGCGGCCGACCG
The DNA here is from genome assembly GCF_035555955.1 of Eoetvoesiella sp. Classification (NCBI taxonomy): domain Bacteria; kingdom Pseudomonadati; phylum Pseudomonadota; class Betaproteobacteria; order Burkholderiales; family Alcaligenaceae; genus Eoetvoesiella; species Eoetvoesiella sp. The sequence goes on from NZ_DATMGA010000060.1 coordinate 34,698, forward strand.
CACCGGCCACGCCATGCTGCACACCTTGTATCAGCGCAACGTCGCGGCCCGCACCCAGTTCTTCGTCGAGTGGATGGCGCTCGACCTGCTGCGCAACGAAGCCGGCGACGTCCTGGGCGTTACCGCCCTCGAAATGGAAACCGGCGACATCTACGTGCTGGAAGCCAAGACCACGGTGCTGGCCACCGGCGGCGCCGGCCGCATCTGGGCCGCTTCCACCAATGCCTTCATCAACACCGGCGACGGCCTGGGCATGGCGGCGCGCGCCGGCCTGCCCCTCGAAGACATGGAGTTCTGGCAGTTCCACCCCACCGGCGTGGCCGGCGCGGGCGTGCTCATCACCGAGGGCGTGCGCGGCGAAGGCGGCATCCTGCTGAACAAGGACGGCGAGCGTTTCATGGAGCGCTACGCGCCCACGCTCAAAGACCTGGCGCCCCGCGACTTCGTCTCGCGCTCCATGGACCAGGAAATCAAAGAGGGGCGCGGCGTCGGCCCCAACGCCGACCACATCCTGCTGAAGCTGGATCACATCGGCGCCGAAACCATCATGAAGCGCCTGCCGTCCATTCGTGAAATCGCCATCAAGTTCGCCAACGTCGATCCCATCAAGGATCCGATCCCCGTCATCCCGACCATCCACTACCAGATGGGCGGCATCCCAACCAATGTCCAGGGCCAGGTCATGGATTGGGTCAACGGCGCAAGCAAGCCTGTGCAAGGCCTGTATGCCGTCGGCGAGTGCGCGGCCACCTCGGTGCACGGCGCCAACCGCCTGGGCACCAATTCGCTGCTCGACCTCATCGTGTTCGGCCGCGCGGCCGGCAACCACATCGTTGCCTCGCACCCGGAACGCCAGCACGCTCACCAGCCGATTCCCGAGTCCTCCATCGACCAGTCGCTCGCCCGCGTCGACAAGCTCGAAACCCGCGCCTCGGGCGAAAACGTCTACGAGGTGCACAACACCATGCGCGACAGCATGCAGGCGCACTGCGGCGTGTTCCGTACGCTCAAGCTGCTCAACGAAGGCGTCACCCAGATGGAAGAAATCGCCGAGCGTTGCGACAACGTCCATTTCAAGGACAAGTCCAAGGTCTGGAATACCGCCCGCATCGAGGCGCTCGAGCTTGCCAACATGAAGGAAGTCGCCCTGGCCACGACCAAGTCGGCGGCCAATCGCACGGAAAGCCGCGGCGCGCATGCGCTGGACGACTACCCCGAGCGCGACGACGTGAACTGGCTGCTCCACACAATGTGGTTCTCCGAAGACCGGCGCCTCGAGTACAAGCCTGTGCAGATGAAGCCGTTGACCGTCGACAGCTTCCCTCCCAAGGCACGGACCTTCTAAGCAGGATATAGAAATGAGCGAAAAACGAATCGTCAAATTTGAAATCTACCGCTACGATCCTGACAAGGACGAGCGCCCCTACATGCAGAAGCTCGAGGTCGAGCTGCAGCCCAACGACAAGATGCTGCTCGACGCGCTCATCCGCATCAAGCACGACGTCGACGACAGCCTGGCCCTGCGCCGCTCCTGCCGCGAGGGCGTATGCGGTTCCGACGCCATGAACATCAACGGCAAGAACGGCCTGGCCTGCATCACCAACCTGAACGACATCAAGCAGCCCATCGTTCTGCGCCCCTTGCCCGGCTTGCCCGTCGTGCGCGACCTCATCGTCGACATGACCCACTTCTTCAACCAGTACCATTCGATCAAGCCCTACCTCATCAACGACCAGCCGCCTCCCGAGAAAGAGCGGCTGCAAACCCCCGAGGCGCGCGAGCAGCTCGACGGGCTGTACGAATGCATCCTGTGCGCGTGCTGCTCCACGGCTTGCCCGTCCTTCTGGTGGAATCCCGACAAATTCGTCGGCCCCGCCGGCTTGCTGCAGGCTTACCGGTTCATCGTCGATACGCGCGACGAAGCCACCGGCGAGCGCCTGGACAACCTTGAAGATCCCTATCGGCTGTTCCGCTGCCATACCATCATGAACTGCGCCGATGTCTGTCCGAAGGGGCTCAACCCGTCGGCGGCTATTGGCAAAATCAAGGAACTCTTGGTTCGCCGCAGTATCTAACGACAGTTCAAAGCATGAATAAACTGTCCGAGCTTGAGCGCGCGCGTCTGCGTTGGCGCGCGCGCCGTGGTTTGTTGGAAAACGACCTGATCATCACGAAGTTTCTTGATCAGTTCGAAGATCAACTGACCGATATCGATGTGTCGGCCTTGTCTCAGCTTTTTGAGATGGGCGATAACGAGTTACTTGACGTTTTGCTTGGTCGAGTCGAGCTTTCGGGCGTGTACGACACACCCGACATACGCCGGCTGATCTCGCAAATGCGAGAGCTATAATTTTTGAGGAATAAAGTGATGCAACTGTCAGATAAAAAAGCCACGCTATCGTTCTCCGATGGCAGTGCGCCCATCGAATTCCCCGTCTACTCCGGCACGGTCGGTCCCGATGTCATCGACATCCGCAAACTGTATGGCCAAAGCGGCATGTTCACGTACGACCCCGGCTTTCTTGCGACGGCGTCGTGCGAATCGGCCATCACCTACATCGATGGCGACAAGGGCCAGTTGCTGTATCGCGGCTACCCCATCGACCAGTTGGCCAAGAGCTGCGACTTCATGGATGTCAGCTACCTGATCCTGAACGGCGACCTGCCCAATGCGGCGCAAAAGGCCGAGTTCGATTCTCTGGTCACCCATCATTCGCTGGTGCACGAGCAACTGCATTTCTTCCTGCGCGGCTTCCGTCGCGATGCCCACCCCATGGCGGTTCTGACCGGCCTGGTGGGAGCGCTGTCGGCGTTCTACCATGACTCGCTGGACATCACCAATCCGCGCCATCGCGAAATCTCGGCAATCCGCCTCATCGCCAAGATGCCCACCCTGGTGGCCATGGCGTACAAGTATTCGCAAGGCCAGCCGTTCATCTACCCGCAAAACGACCTGTCCTACACGGGTAATTTCGTGCGCATGATGTTCGCCACTCCGTGCGAAGACTACAAGGTCAACGACGTGGTCGAGCGCGCGCTGGATCGCATCTTCATCCTGCACGCGGATCACGAGCAGAACGCCTCCACGTCCACCGTGCGTCTTTGCGGTTCGTCGGGCACCAATCCTTTCGCGGCAATTGCCGCCGGCGTGGCGTGCCTGTGGGGTCCTGCTCACGGCGGCGCCAACGAGGCTTGCCTGCAAATGCTCGAAGAGCTGCAAGCCAATGGCGGCGTGGCCAAGGTCGGCGAGTTCATGGAAAAGGTCAAGGACAAGAATTCGGGTGTGCGCCTGATGGGCTTCGGCCATCGTGTCTACAAGAACTACGATCCTCGCGCCAAGCTCATGCAGGAAACCTGCAAGGAAGTGCTCAGCGCACTTGGCCTGGAAAACGATCCACTGTTCAAGCTGGCCATGGAACTGGAACGCATTGCGTTGGAAGACAAGTACTTCGTGGATCGCAAGCTGTACCCGAACGTGGACTTCTACTCGGGCATCGTTCAACGCGCCATCGGCATCCCCACCTCGCTGTTCACGGCCATCTTCGCGCTGGCCCGCACGGTGGGCTGGATCGCTCAATGGAACGAAATGCTGTCCGATCCCGACTACAAGATCGGCCGTCCCCGCCAACTGTACACGGGCTCGGCGGTTCGCGACGTTCCCGCCAAGCGTTAATGGCTTGCGGAGCAGGGGGCCGGCGGCGCCCTGCGAACAGAAAAGCGCCCTTTTCGGGGCGCTTTTTTGTAGGTGGCGTTTTTGAGTTCTTGAGGGCTGGCGGGCCAGGAGCTGGATCCGCTCAGCTCGCGCGGCCCAGGCTGCGCCTGGGCTTCCCGGCCAGAGCACCCGGATCAAGGCGCTCGCGAACTCGGACGAACGGCCAGCCCCCGGCTGGCCGTAAACATCGTCCTCAAACATGCGCTCGCTTGCCTCCTTGATCCGGGCGCTCCGGCCGGCGCGCTCAAATTCGCTCCTCCAGCCCCTGGCCCGCCAGCCTGAGGCCAGTACACGGTAGCGGCATCGCTGTTCACGATGCGCCTCCCTCGCCGTCTTAGGTACCAGCAACCAGCAACCACCCATGAAAAAGGCGCCGCCCTTTGGTTTGCATAACCAAGGTGCAGCGCCTTGAGGCAGGCGGGGAAGGGGGTTACACCTGCCCGGCCTCCTGTTGGGCATCGACCACTGCGAGGGCGGTCATGTTGACGATGCGGCGCACCGTGGCGCTGGTGGTGAGGATGTGCACGGGGCGCGCTGCGCCCAACAGCACGGGGCCCATGGCCACGCCGTGGCTGCCGGTCATTTTCAGCATGTTGTAGGTGATGTTGCCGGTGTCCAGGTTGGGCATGATCAGCAGGTTGGCCGGGCCCTTGAGCGTGGAGTCGGGGAAGGCCTTGAGGCGCACTTTTTCGGACAGGGCCGAGTCGGCGTGCATTTCGCCGTCCACTTCCAGGTGAGGGGCGAGCTCGCCGATGAGTTGGCGTGCTTCGGCCATTTTGCGCGACGATTCGGTCGGGCGGCTGCCGAAGTTGGAGTGCGACAGCAGGGCGATTTTGGGCACGACGCCGAAACGCTGGACTTCGGCCGCGGCCTGGATGGCCATGTCGGCGATTTCCTCGGCGCTGGGGTTTTCGTTGACGTGGGTGTCGCAGATGAACAGCGTTTGATCGGGCAGCATCAGCACGTTCATGGCCGCGAACGTCTTGACGTCGGACTTCAGGCCGATGACTTCCTGGACGTACTTGAGCTGATTGTCGTAGCGGCTGGCGACGCCGCACAGCATGGCGTCGGCGTCTCCGCGCTGCAGCAGCATGACGCCGATGAGCGAGTTGTGCTTGCGCACCATGGCCTTGGCGATTTCGGGGGTGACGCCGTTGCGGCCCTGCAGCTTGTAATAGGCTTTCCAGGTGTCGTTGAAGCGGCTGTCGTCTTCGGGGTTGACCACTTCGATGTTGTCGCCGATGGCCAGGCGCAGGCCGAATTTCTCGATGCGCATCTGGATGACGGCGGGGCGGCCGACGAGAATGGGCTGGGCGATGTTTTCGTCGATGACGGTTTGCGCGGCGCGCAGCACGCGTTCGTCTTCGCCGTCGGCGTAGATGACCCGCTTGGGCCCGTTCTTGGCCTGCATGAACAGCGGGCGCATGAGCTGGCCGGTGTGGTACACGATGCTCATGAGGCGCTGGCGGTAGGCTTCCATGTTTTCGATGGGGCGTCTGGCCACGCCCGAGGCCATGGCGGCCTCAGCCACCGCCGGGGCGATCTTGATGATCAGGCGGGGATCGAAAGGTTTGGGAATGATGTAGTCGGGCCCGAACGAAAGTTCTTCGCCGGCATAGGCGTTGGCCACTTCGTCGTTTTGTTCGGCCTGGGCGAGTTCGGCGATGGCCTTGACGCAGGCCAGCTTCATTTCCTCGTTGATGACCGTGGCGCCGACGTCCATGGCGCCGCGGAAAATAAACGGGAAGCACAGGACGTTGTTGACCTGGTTGGGGTAGTCGGAACGGCCGGTGGCGATGATGCAGTCGGGGCGGGCGGCCTTGGCGATCTCGGGGCGGATCTCCGGCTCGGGGTTGGCCAGCGCCAGAATGAGCGGCTGGGGCGCCATGGTCTTGAGCATGTCGGCGGTAAGGACGCCAGGCGCCGAGCAGCCCAGGAACACGTCGGCGTCGCGGCAGACGTCGGCCAGAGTGCGGGCCTCGGTTTTTTGCGCGTAGGCCGCCTTGGTGGGTTCCATGTTGGCGTCGCGGCCTTCCCAGATGACGCCGCGCGAGTCGACCACGTAGATGTTGGAGCGTTCCAGGCCCAGGTTGACCAGCAGGTTGAGGCAGGCGATGGCGGCGGCGCCCGCGCCCGAGCAGACTAGTTTGACTTTGCCGATGTCTTTGCCCAGGACCTTGAGGCCGTTGAGAATCGCCGCCGAGGAAATGATGGCCGTGCCGTGCTGGTCGTCGTGGAAGACGGGGATCTTCATGCGCTCGCGCAGCTTCTTTTCAATATAGAAGCATTCGGGCGCCTTGATGTCTTCGAGGTTGACCCCGCCAAGCGTGGGCTCGAGCGCGGCGATGATGTCCACCAGCTTGTCGGGATCGTTCTCGGCAAGTTCGATGTCGAAGACGTCGATGCCGGCGAATTTCTTGAACAGGCAGCCCTTGCCTTCCATGACGGGCTTGGCGGCCAGGGGGCCGATATTGCCCAGGCCCAGCACCGCCGTGCCGTTGGTGATGACGCCCACCAGGTTGGAGCGCGATGTGTATTTCGCGGCCGCGTCGTCGCCGCCTTCGTGGATGGCCATGCTGGCTACTGCCACGCCGGGGGAGTAGGCCAATGACAAGTCGTCCTGGTTGGCAAGGGTTTTGGTCGGCGTGACCGAGATTTTTCCCGGGACGGGGTTGGCATGGTAATCGAGTGCCAGTTTCGAGAGATCCGCGTTGGCGTCCATGGGGTGTAGCTCCTGAGGCGATTTTTAGTGTTCCGGCCGAAGCCAGTCATATTTGCGAGACATAAGTGTAATCTTTTCGAGCCTGGGGTGGTGGCGGTCCCCGGCGCAAGGCCCGGCCCGCGGCGCTGCGGGCCGGTGTCACTTATAGTCAACGTTTGGACTTCGTTTGGGCCTTTTTCTGGGGCTTTTCGGCCGGGCGGCGTTACTTTCCACTTTGAATCTGGGTATACTGGACGGCAATACGGCTAATCAAGGCGTCGTACGTTGCCTTCTGCCCTGCTATCCGCTAACCGGTCTGGCCGTGTCGCGGAAGGTTGTTCCCTGCATCAAAACGAGCGAGACGCTCGCATAGGTGAAGCGCATTTATGTCATCGGAAATAGAACTTTCATCCAATTCCTATCTTTTCGGCAGTAACGCCCCTTACGTAGAGGAACTCTACGAATCCTACCTGGACAATCCCTCGTCCGTGGCGGATCAATGGCGCGACTACTTCGATCAGCTCCAGCATCAACCTGCCACCGATGGCCGCGAAGTCACCCGCGACCAGGCCCATGCGCCCATCGTCGAGTCGTTCGCGCAGCGCGCCAAGGCCAATGCTTTCGTCGTGCGTGCACAAGAACCCGACCTCTCCGTCGCGAGCAAGCAGGTCTATGTACAGTCCATCATCGCCGCCTATCGCTCGCTCGGTCCGCGCTTTGCCGACCTCGATCCGCTGAAGCGCCACGGCCGCCCCGACATCCCCGAGCTCGACCCGGGCTTCTACGGGCTCACCGAGGCCGACCTGGACCAGGTGTATTCGGCTACGAACACCTATTTCACCAAAGCCGACACCATGACCATGCGCGACATGCTGAAGGCATTGCGCGACACCTATTGCCGCAACGTCGGCGCCGAATTCATGCACATCTCCGATCCGGCCGCCAAGCGCTGGATCCAGGAACGCCTTGAGTCCACCACTGGCGTGCCGGCCCTTCCGGCCGAACGCAAGCGCCACATCCTGCAGCAGCTCACCGAGGCCGAAGGCCTCGAGCGCTTCCTGCACACCAAATACGTGGGGCAAAAGCGCTTCTCGCTGGAAGGCGGCGAAAGCTTCATCGCCGCCATGGACGAAGTCGTCAACCATGCGGGCGACAACGGCGTGCAGGAAATCGTGGTCGGCATGGCTCACCGCGGCCGCCTGAACATGCTGGTCAACATCATGGGCAAGATGCCCGGCGACCTGTTTGCCGAGTTCGAAGGCAAGCATGCCCAGGGCCTGACCGACGGCGACGTCAAATACCACAACGGCTTTTCCAGCGACCTGTCCACGCGCAGCGGCCCCGTCCACCTGTCGCTGGCGTTCAATCCGTCGCACCTTGAAATCGTCAATCCCGTGGTCGAAGGCAGCGTACGCGCCCGCCAGGACCGCCGCGGCGACGACGACGGCAGCCAAGTCCTGCCGGTGCTGGTGCACGGCGATGCCGCTTTCGCCGGCCAGGGCGTCGTCATGGAAACGCTCAATCTGGCGCAAACCCGCGGCTATGGCACGGGCGGCACGCTGCATATCGTCATCAACAACCAAATTGGCTTCACTACCTCCGATCCGCGCGATACGCGTTCCACGCTGTATTGCACCGACGTGGTCAAGATGATCGAAGCGCCGGTCTTCCACGTCAACGGCGACGATCCCGAAGCCGTCGTGTATGTCACGCAGCTTGCGCTGGACTACCGCCGCGAATTCGAACACGACGTCGTCGTCGACATCGTGTGCTTCCGCAAGCTGGGCCACAACGAACAAGACACGCCTTCGCTCACCCAGCCGCTCATGTACAAAAGCATCGGCCAGCATCCGGGCACGCGCAAGCTGTACGGCGACAAGCTGGTTGCGCAGGGCGTCCTGTCCGAGGGCGAACCCGACCAAATGGTCAAGGACTACCGCCAGCTCATGGAAGACGGCCAGCGCACGGTCGAGCCTGTTCTTACCGACTACAAGAACAAGTACTCCACCGACTGGACTCCCTTCCTCAATGCCAAGTGGACCGACCAGGCCGACACCGGCGTGCCCCTGACCGAGCTGACCCGCATCGGCGAAAAGCTCACCATCGTGCCCGAGAACTTCACGGTTCACCCCCTGGTCAACAAGCTGCTCAACGACCGCCTCAAAATGGCGCGCGGCGAGCAAAAGCTGGACTGGGGCATGGGCGAGCACCTGGCATTCGCCACGCTGCTTTCGTCGGGCTACAACATCCGCATCACCGGCCAGGACTCCGGCCGCGGCACGTTCTCGCACCGCCATGCGGTTCTGCACGATCAAAAGCGCGAGCGCTGGGACGACGGCACGTATATTCCGCTGCAAAACGTTTCCGAAAACCAGGCGACGTTCACGGTCATCGACTCGGTGCTTTCCGAAGAAGCCGTGCTGGGCTTCGAGTACGGCTATGCCACAGCCGAACCCAATACGCTTACCATCTGGGAAGCGCAGTTCGGCGATTTCGTCAACGGCGCCCAGGTCGTCATCGACCAGTTCATCAGTTCGGGCGAAGCCAAGTGGGGCCGCCAGTGCGGCCTAGTGCTCATGCTGCCGCACGGCTACGAAGGCCAGGGCCCCGAGCACTCTTCCGCCCGCATCGAGCGCTTCCTGCAACTTTGCGCCGACAACAACATGCAGGTGGTTCAGCCCAGCAACGGCGCGCAGATCTTCCACGTGCTGCGCCGTCAAATGATCCGCGCATTCCGCAAGCCGCTCATTCTCTTTACGCCCAAGTCCCTGCTGCGTAACAAGGACGCCACGTCGCCGTTGGCCGACCTGGCCACCGGCGGCCAGTTCCTGCCCGTCATCGGCGAGCAGGACGAAGCCATCGATCCGGCAGCCGTCAAGCGCGTCGTGGTTTGCTCGGGCAAGGTGTATTACGATCTGGTTCATGCCCGCACCGAAGCTGGGCGCAACGACGTCGCCATCGTGCGCATCGAACAGCTTTACCCGTTTGCCCACAAGGCATTCCAGGCCGAGCTGCAAAAATACACCAACGCCAAGGAAATCGTCTGGGCCCAGGACGAGCCTCAGAATCAGGGGCCCTGGTTCTATGTCCAGCACCACCTGTACGAGAACATGTCCGAAGGCCAGAAGCTGGGATACGCAGGACGTTCCGCGTCGGCATCGCCGGCTGTGGGCTACCTTGCCAAGCACCAAGAGCAGCAGAAAGCGCTGCTCGAGCAGGCAATGGCGGGCAAGTTCAAGGGCTTCATGCTGACTAAATAACAAATATCTTTCATTACGGAATACATATCATGGCTATTACAGAGGTTCTCGTTCCCCAGCTTTCCGAGTCGATTTCCGAGGCCACTTTGCTCACCTGGAAAAAGCAGCCGGGCGAAGCGGTGACTGCCGATGAAATCCTGATCGAAGTCGAGACCGACAAGGTGGTTCTGGAAGTGCCGGCGCCGGCTTCGGGCGTGCTCACCGAAATCGTCAAGGCCGACGGCAGCACCGTGACGGCCGGCGAAGTCCTGGCCCGCATCGACACCGAAGCCAAGGCTGGCGCCGCCGCCCCGGCCGCCGCCGCTGCACCGGCTCCCGCGCCTGCCGCCGCCTCTGCGCCCGCCGCTGCGCCTGTGGCCGCCGCTGTCTCGTCGGTGGCTTCGCCCGCCGCCGGCAAGATCCTTGCCGACAAGGGCATCGATCCGGCATCCGTCGAAGGCTCGGGCCGTGGCGGACGCATCACCAAGGGCGATGCGCTGGAAGCCGGTTCGGCTCCCGCCAAGAAGGCCGCCGCGCCCGTCGCGCCTCCCACGCTTTCGCTGGACGGCCGCCCCGAGCAGCGCGTTCCCATGAGCCGCCTGCGCGCCCGCGT
>NZ_DATMGA010000061.1:0-14114 GCF_035555955.1 Eoetvoesiella sp.
TGGCGCCCGGGTCTTCTTTGCCGAAGAGCCGGCCGCCCCCGGCGACGAGCTGGGCAAGGTCATTGCCCGGGTCATCGACCCGGAATGGCTCAGCGTCGTTACGGCGAACAGCGCGCACGTGCAGCAGGAGCCCAACGGCGACCGCTTCCTGGTGCTGGACAAAGGCAGGCGCTACGACCTCAAGCCGGGCCACAACGAATTCCGGCTGTTTGATTTCGAGCGCTACGGGTTCAGGCTGGAGAGCCGGGGCGCGGCCTCGTCGCCAGAGGCGCTGCGCGCCATCGTCGAGCGCCAGATCAAGGCGCGGCCCACCACTCAGCTGTTTCGCGACAACAACGATACGGCGCGCTCGCAAATCATGTGGCGCATCGCCATGCCGCTGGCGGCGCTAAATCTGGCCCTGCTGGCGATCCCCCTGGGCGCCGTCAATCCGCGGCTGGGGCGTTCCGGCGATATCCTCATCGCCGGCCTGGTGGGCCTGCTGTACATGAACCTGGTCAATCTGTCGCGCGGCTGGATCGGCAACGGCAAGCTGGATTTCGGCATTGGCGTATGGCTTGTCCATGCCGTGTTCAGCGCGCTCATGGTGTACATGATGTGGCGCAAATTGCGCGTCAAGGCGCCCAAAGAGCGAAAGAAATAATGGTAATTAGCATAGAAGCTTATTCCTAATAAATATATATAACTAATTCTATATAACATATAATGGCTTAACACCCCTGAGGCCATTCTATGAATTTGCAACAATTTCGTTTCGTGCGTGAAACAATACGCAGGAACTTCAATCTGACCGAGGCGGCTCGCACTCTGTTCACGTCGCAGCCGGGCGTCTCCAAGTCGATCATCGAGTTCGAGGACGAGCTGGGTGTCAAGATATTCGAGCGGCATGGCAAGCGAATCAAGGGCTTGACCAAGCCGGGCGTCGTGGTCGCCCAGGTCATCGATCGCATCATGCGCGAGGTCGATAACCTGAAAAAGGTCAGTGACGAATTTGCGCGCCGCGACGAGGGCGGGCTGGTCATTGCCTGCACACATGCCCAGGCGCGCTATATATTGCCCAAAGTCATTCCCGCGTTTCGCGAACGCTTCCCCAAAGTGCGGGTGTCGCTGGCCGAGGGCAACCCCCCGGCGCTGGCGCAAATGGTGTTGCACGAGCAGGCCGACGTCGCCATCGCCACCGAAACACTTTCACACACTCCGGGCCTGGCGGCCCTGCCGGTGTATTCGTGGGAGCACGTCATAGTCGTGCGGCCCGATCACCCCTTGGCCGAGCTTTCTTCCGCCGAGGCCAAGAACCTTACCCTGGCCCAGGTGGCGCAGTACCCCATAGTCACCTATGACCGCCAGTTCTCGGGCCGCTGCGCCATCGACGACGTGTTCAACGCGGCGAACATCGCGCCCGACATCGTCCTCGAGGCAATCGACGCCGACGTCATCAAGACCTATGTCGACGTGGGCCTTGGCATCGGCATCATTGCGGGCATGGCGTTCGATCCCCGGCGCGACAAGGGCCTGGTGGGCCTGCCTGTGGGCCATTTGTTCGGCACGCACGTGACGCGGGTGGCGATCAAGGCTGGCGTGTTCCTGCGGGACTACGTGTATGTCCTGCTCGAGATGATGGCTTCCAACCTGACCCGGGACGTGGTCCAGGAAGCGCTGGACAACAGCCCCAAGCAGGAAGAGGCGGTGATCGCCCGCTAGGCAGATCGTTCACGCCGCCAGGATGGCGGATCCGCGGCGACTCCCGAGGGACCAAGAGGGTTTCGCCGCCCCATCCTTATTTTCCCCGCGGGCTTGCCGGCCTGTCGGGGGTTTTTCTTGCTTGCCGCAGGCTGACGGCCATCTCCTAAATGCGTTGAAACATTTATTTGAGATTTTTTAAATAAATAAGAATCATTCCTATTGACTTAACTAATAAGAATGATTATCGTTAACGCACGCCAAACACATGGAGGCCGTATGTCTGAACTAGTCAATGCCGTGGTGGTGGGAGCAGACCGCCTGGGCAATATCCCTGATTTGCTCAAAGTGCACAACATTGCGATCCGGCACCATATCAGCGGCCGTGATCCCTCGCATCAAAAGAAAACCCTGCAACTACCGTCCGGCACCGATTTGTTGATTCTGCTTACTGACTTTTTGGGTCATAACGTCATGAAGACCTTTCGCGCCGCGGCCCAGAAATCCGGTGTCAAGGTGCTGGTCAGCCGGAGATCGGTGTGCTGCATGAAGCAGGCCTTGACTCAGGGCGGGTTCTGCGAGGCTTGTCCCCAGGTTGGTGGCTCCGATTCGAAGCGTGGCGGCGGTAGCGCCAAGGCTTTGCGTTTTGCCGCGCCTTGAGGCTGCCAATTGCCTGTAGAACGGCTGCTCGACCTTCGTGCATGAATAGGGCATCAGGCCCTTGCCCATAAAAAAAACCGCAAATCGCGGTTTTTTTTATGGGCGCCGTAGAGACATAGGCGCAGGCCCGGGGTTTGTTTGAGCCGTTGGGCCGGCAGGGCCCAGGCCGAGCCGCCGGGACGGAAATCAGTTGAGGCCCAGGATATTGCCCGAGCTGTCGGCCAGGCGGCGCGCGCCGTTGTAGCGTTTTTTCCAGTATGCCGTGTTCATGTCTTCGATCCGAACCACGGAACCGGTGCGGGGGGCGTGGACGAATTTTTCGTTGCCTAGATAGATGCCTACATGCGAATAGCGGTGTCCGCGGGTGTTGAAGAACACCAGGTCGCCTTTTTTCAGCTCGGTGCGCTTGATGGAGATGCCTTCGTGGGCAATTTGGGCCGACCGGCGGGGTAGTTTCAGTCCCAGGGATTTTTCGGCTGCATAAATGACCAGGCCGCTGCAGTCGAAACCGCTGTAGGGCGTATCGCCGCCGTACTTGTATTTTGTGCCCAGGAAGTCGAGTGCCGCGTTGGCCATTTCTTTCGCGCCGGAACCGATGTTCGGGGCGGGGTACTGGCTGTCGGGGTAGTTGGTGTAGGTGGAGGAGAATTGCTTGCTGGACAGATAGGCGCCAAGCGGATCGGATTTTGTCTGGGAAAGGTAGCTGTCGCGAACCACCATTCGGATGCCGGATTCGGCCTGCTCGGTTTGGTTGGTGCTGGCGCATCCGGCCAGTGCCAGCGTGGCGAGTATCATTGCGCTTTTGATGCTACGCCACCAGAATTTCGAGGAAATCGCAGTCAGTGAGAGTAGTCGATGTGGCGGCATGGGCTTTGGTATTTGCTGTGGTTCAGGTTAAAAGAATCCGCAGCCCAGCATTAAAAACCATTTGGATTACGTATAAATGACGTAATCCAAATAATTTCAAGGCTGAGTGGGCGCAAGAAACCACTGGATCCGGTAATAAAAATTCAGGGGAAGTTTAACTAAAACTCCCGGCCAGGTAAAGTCGGCATTTGTTGCGATTGGCTGGGGCGGATAAATTCTTGATTTGCTAACCCATTGTCATAAAACATTAATTTTTTTATTTTATGCATTTGCAAAAAAATACGAAGCCGGAAAAATGAGTGAAATCACTAATATGAAAACAATTGACATCGGCCTGCGAAACGCTGGTTTGTCCATGAGGCAAAGGGATTAGGCTGAATGTCGGTCATCACGATGGCGGTCATCCATTTGGCCGGCCCGGTCTCTGGCGCTGCGTTTGCCTGCCCGGCCGGCCCCGCCCATGCTTTCGGCACGGGACAACATGCCCGGTCTTGCGGGCGAATGTGGCATCATTCGCAATGGGAGGGTCGGCATGGCGATGGCGCTGCCCGATGAGGGCTTAAGCGCCCGCCTCGGGGCCCGTTCCACGCCGCGACGGCTTTCATTCAACGGGAAAGCCGCGCAGCCGGATCCAGACATCCATAATCATGATTTTCCAGAGAGCAAACAATGAAAACCAAACCCGTACTGACCGCCGACGACGTCAAGGCCATCCTGGCAGCCGCGGAACAACATGCACTAAGCCATCAATGGGCGGTCACGATCGCCGTGGCCGACGATGGCGGGCATTTGCTGGGGATGCTGCGCCTGGACGGCGCGGCGCCCGTCTCGGCCTTCATCGCGCCCGCGAAAGCCAGGACCGCGGCATTGGGCCGGCGCGAGTCTCGCGTCTATGAAGAAATCATAAATCAGGGACGGCATTCGTTCCTGTCGGTGCCGGGCCTGGAAGGGATGCTGGAAGGTGGCGTGCCTATCGTACTCGATCAGCAGGTCGTGGGAGCGGTCGGCGTGTCGGGGGTCAAGTCCAGCGAAGATGCCGAAATCGCCCGCGCGGGCATTGCCGCCATGCGCCCATGAGCCGCGCCGAGCAGACGGCCGCGCCCGGCCGCGAAGGCGGGCACGGCTTGTTTCGCGATGCCGTCAATCCGGGAGTGACCCGGCGCGAGGTCTGGTCGTGGGCCATGTACGACTTCGCCAACTCGGGCTACACGACGGTCGTGCTGACCACCGTGTTCAACAGTTATTTCGTGGGTGTGGTGGCGGCCGGCAAGTCGTGGGGCACCCTGGCCTTTACCGCCGCGCTGTCGCTGTCGTACCTGGCCATTATGCTGACCATGCCCACGCTGGGCGCGCGCGCCGATGCCACGGCGGGCAAGCGCCGCCTGCTGTTCACCAGCACCATCGCCTGCGTGCTGGCCACCGCGCTGCTGTCGCTGGTGGCGCCGGGCGATATCTGGCTGGGCCTGGTCATTCTTGCGGTTTCCAACTATTGCTATTGCATCGGCGAGTCCGTCGTCGCCGCCTTCCTGCCCGAAATCGCCAAGCCCCAGGCGCTTGGCCGGGTGTCGGGCTGGGGCTGGGGGTTCGGCTATTTTGGCGGCATGCTGGCTTTGGGGCTGTCTTTGGTGCTGGTGGCCCGTATGTCGGCGGCCGGCTCCCCGGCGTCGGCATACGTGCCCGACGTCATGCTGCTTACGGCGGGGCTTTTCGCCGTCGCCGCCATTGCGCCTTTCCTGTTCTTGCGCGAACGCAGCGCGCCCACGAACCGCCCGGCGCAGGGGCTCCTGAAGCGGCTGTGGATTGCCTGGCGTGAAACCGGCGCGGCCTTTCCCGACTTCCGCCTGCTTTTGCTATGCGGGGCCTGCTACCAGGCCGGCATTGCCGTGGTCGTCACGCTGGCCGCCGTATATGCCACCCAGGCCATGGGGTTCACCATGACCCAGACCATGGAACTGGTCTTCACCGTCAACATCGCCGCGGCGGTCGGCGCCTTGCTGTTCGGCCACGTGCAGGACCGGATCGGGCACAAAAGGGCGCTGGTGATTACGCTGTGGGGCTGGATCGCCATGGTCGTCATTGCCTACCTGGCCGTCAGCCTGTGGCTGTTCTGGGTGGCGGCGGTTCTGGCCGGTCTTTGCATGGGCACCAGCCAAAGCGCCGGGCGGGCCATGGTGGGGGCGCTGGCGCCGTCGAAACGGCTGGCGGAGTTCTATTCGCTTTGGACGTTTGCCATACAGCTGGCCGCCGTCATCGGCCCTTTGAGCTACGGGCTGGTCACATGGATCACGTTCGGCAATCATCGTCTTGCCTTGCTGGTGACCGGCATATTCTTTGTCGCGGGTCTGCTGGTGCTGGCGCGCCTGAACTTCGCGCGCGGCATGGCGGCGCGCGACGCTGTGCCGCTGTAGCCGGACCCGGCGCCATACGCTATAGGCATGCGCTTCACGTAAGCGTACAGTAAGAATATTGGGTTATTAATAGGCATCGATACGCGGTAATAGGCATCGTGCGAAGCGGGCCCCCGCTTTCAGGCAGGGGTTTCTTCGATCCATGTCAAAGCCATTCCCGCCCGATCCCATTATGCTAATAAACAGACAAATCACTTATCGTTGACGAATCAGCGAATCAAACAAAAGGAGCCGTTGCCATGTCCAGCACGATTGAATCGATTCTGGTTGAAAACCGGGTTTTTCCGCCTTTTCCCAACCTGGTCGAGAACGCGAACATTTCCGGAATGGATGCCTACCAGGCGCTGTGCCGCGAGGCGGAGCAATCGCCGGACGAATTCTGGGGACGGCTGGCGCGCGAAAACCTTACCTGGGCCAAGCCTTTCTCCAAGGTGCTCGATGAATCCGAGGCGCCCAGCTATCGCTGGTTCGGCGACGGTGAACTCAATGTCTCGGCCAATTGCCTCGACCGCCATCTAGGCACGCCCACCGCCGACAAGGCCGCCATTATCTTCGAATCCGATGACGGCAAGGTCACCCAGGTCACCTATCGCGAGTTGCACGCGCGGGTGTGCGAGTTCGCCAACGGCATCAAGGCCCTGGGCTACAAGGCCGGCGAGCGGGCCATCATCTACATGCCCATGTCCATCGAGGCCGTCGTCGCCATGCAGGCGTGCGCGCGGCTGGGCATCATACATTCCGTGGTGTTCGGCGGTTTCTCGTCGCGCAGCCTGCAGGAGCGCATTGTCGACGTGGGCGCCACCTTCGTCATTACTGCCGACGAACAGGTGCGCGGCGGCAAGGTCATTCCCCTGAAGCCTGCCGTCGACGAAGCCCTGGCCTCCGGCGGCTGCGAAGCGGTCAGCCATGTCATTGTCTACAAGCGCACCGGGGGGAAAATCGGCTGGGTCGAAGGGCGCGACCTGTGGATGCACGACGTCGTCGCCGGGCAGTCCGCGACGTGCGAGGCGGTTCCGTTCAATGCCGAGCATCCTCTGTTCATTTTGTATACCTCGGGCTCCACCGGCAAGCCCAAGGGCGTGCAGCACGCCTGCGCCGGGTTCCTGCTGTGGGCGCTGCTGACCGTCAAGTGGACGTTCGACGCCAAGGATACCGACGTGTTCTGGTGCACGGCCGACATCGGCTGGGTAACGGGCCACACGTACATTACCTACGGACCGCTGGCGGCGGGGCTCACCCAGGTCATGTTCGAAGGCGTGCCCACCTATCCCAACGTGGGCCGTTTCTGGGAAATGATCCAGCGCCACAAGGTCACGGTTTTTTATACCGCGCCCACCGCCATCCGCTCCCTGACCAAGGCCGCCGAGGCCGAGCCCAACTACCATCCGCGCGAATACGACCTTGGCAGCCTGCGCATCATAGGTTCGGTGGGCGAGCCCATCAATCCCGAGGCCTGGATGTGGTACTACACCAATGTGGGCCGCGAGCGCTGCCCGGTGCTGGACACTTGGTGGCAGACCGAAACCGGGGCGCACATGATCACCCCGCTGCCGGGGGTAACCCCCTTGAAGCCGGGCTCGTGCACCTTGCCCCTGCCCGGCATCCAGGCGGCCATCGTCGACGAGGCAGGCGGCGACGTGCAGGCGGGGCAGGGTGGGTTCCTGGTCGTCAAGAAGCCGTGGCCCGGCATGATACGCACCATCTGGGGCGACCCGCAGCGCTTCAAGAACAGCTATTTTCCGCCTGAACTCAAAGGGTATTACCTGGCGGGCGACGGCGCGCAGCGCGATGCCGACGGCTATTTCTGGATCATGGGCCGTGTCGACGACGTGCTGAACGTCTCGGGCCATCGCCTGGGCACGATGGAAGTGGAGTCGGCCCTGGTGGCGCATTCCATGGTGGCCGAGGCCGCCGTGGTGGGGCGGCCGGACGACACCACGGGAGAGGCCGTCGTGGCCTTTGTCGTGCTGAACCGGCCTCTGCCCGAAGGCGACGAGGCGACCGCCATCGCCAAGGAACTGCGCGACTGGGTGGCCAAGGAAATCGGCCCCATCGCCAAGCCCAAGGACATCCGCTTCGGCGAGAACCTGCCCAAGACGCGCTCGGGCAAGATCATGCGCCGCCTGCTGCGCATCGTGGCCAAGGGCGAGAAGGTCACGCAGGACGTCTCCACGCTGGAAAACCCGGCCATCCTGGACCAACTGTCGCAGTCGGTGTAAGCCGCTGCGCTGCGGGTATACTGGCCGCAGTCGACGCGCCGGTTGCCAAACAGGCAGGTGGCGACGCCAGCAGGCGTCGCCCATTGAACAGGGCGTGGCCACACGCCCTTTTTCTTGCCTGGAGCCTAAGCCGTGAAACCCAGCCAGTCCGATCGCGGAGCCTTGCTGCTGATGGCCTTGATCGTTCTGATCTGGAGCTACACCTGGGTCGTCCTGAAATATCTTTCCGCCTATGTCAGCCCGTTCGACCTGGTGGTGTGGCGCTACAGTTTCGGTTCGCTGTTCCTGTTCATCGTGCTGGGCGCTACGAAGCAGTCGCTTCGCTTTCCGCCGTTCTGGCCGACTGTGGGCATAGCGCTGTTCCAGACCGCCGCGTTTTCCTGCCTGTCGCAGCTCGCCCTGATCGTGGGCGGCACGGGACAGGTCGTCATGCTCGTCTACACCATGCCTTTCTGGGTCGTGCTGCTGGCCTGGCCGCTGCTGCACGAGCGCCCGGGAGGCCGGCAGATATTCGGATGCATTCTGGCCGGACTTGGCCTGACCGCCGTCATTGCGCCATGGGAAGGCCTGGGGGGAATCGGCAGTTCGATGCTGGCGCTGGCCGCGGGGCTGTGCTGGGGGTTGGGGACGATACTCAGCAAGCGGCTGTACCAGCGCCACACGCCCAACGTGCTCGCCGTCACCGCGTGGCAGATGCTGCTTGGCGCCGTCATGACGTCGCCCTTCATATGGTGGGAGGCGCCAACCGCAACGCAGTGGAGTTTTCCGGTGGTGCTGGGCATTGCCTATCTGGCCATTTTGTCCTCGGCGGCGGGCTGGGCGCTGTGGCTGCTGATCGTGCGCCGCGTAAGCGCCGTCATGGCGGGCATGTCGGGGCTGGCCATTCCTGTGCTTGTCATCTTTCTGGCATGGCTGATGTTGGGCGAAAGGCCCACAGGGCTTGAGTTCACCGGAATGGCTCTGATACTTGTCGGCTTGATTGTGGTCAGCCTTTCGCAGTATCGGCGTGCGGGCCGATAAAAAAGACCCCCACACTTCGCCGCTACGCGGCTCGCTGCCCCCCGAGGGGGAGCTTTTTACCTTGGGGCGGCCCGGCGGTAAAAAAGCCGCTCCGGACAGAGCGGCTTTTTGCCTTGCGGGCAAGCGGCTACATGCCGTTGTAGACCGGCCCTTCGCCGCCTTGCGGCGCCACCCACACGATGTTTTGCGTGGGGTCCTTGATGTCGCAGGTTTTACAGTGCACGCAGTTTTGCGAATTGATCTGCAGGCGGTCGCCGCCCTTGTCGTCCTTGACGAATTCGTACACGCCGGCCGGACAGTAGCGGACCTCGGGTCCGCCGTATTTGGCCAGGTTGACCGACACCGGCACCGAGGCGTCCTTGAGCGTAAGGTGGATGGGCTCGTTCTCTTCGTGGTTGGTGTTGGAAATGAACACCGAGCTCAGGCGGTCGAACGTGAGCTTGCCGTCGGGCTTGGGATAGTCGATGCGCGCGCATTCGGCGGCGGGCTGCAGACAGGCGTGGTCGGGCTTGCTGTGATGCAGCGTCCAGGGCATTTTGCCTTTGAGCAGCCATTGCTCGATGCCGGTCATGAGGGTGCCCATGGTGCGCCCCTTTTTGAACCATTGCTTGAAGTTGCGCGATTTGTTCAGCTCGGCGTGCAGCCACGAGTTCTTGAAGGCTTCGGGGTAGGCGGAAAGCTCGTCGTGGCTGCGGTCGGCCGCCAGCGCATCGAACAGGGCCTCGGCCGCCAGGGAGCCGGTCTTGATGGCCGAATGGCTGCCCTTGATGCGCGATGCGTTCAGGAAGCCGGCTTCGCAGCCCACCATGACGCCGCCGGGAAATACGAATTTGGGCAGGGAAAGCAGGCCGCCGGCGGTGAGCGAGCGGGCGCCGTAGGCAATGCGCTTGCCGCCCTCGAACGTGGTGCGGATGGCCGGATGCGTTTTATAACGCTGGAATTCCTCGAAGGGCGACAACCAGGGGTTGGCGTAATCCAGCCCCACGACCAGGCCCACCACCACGATGTTGTTGTCCAGGTGGTAAAGAAACGAGCCGCCGTAGGTGTCGGCATCCAGCGGCCACCCCGACGTGTGCACGACCAGTCCGGGCTGGGACTGGGACGGGTCGACTTCCCACATTTCCTTGATGCCGATGGCGTAGCTTTGCGGATCGCAGTCTTCGTCCAGCTTGTAGCGCTCGATGAGCTGGCGGCCGAGCTGGCCGCGCGAGCCTTCGGCGAACACCGTGTAGCGGGCGTGCAGCTCCATGCCGGGCTGGTAGTTGGCGGTGTGCGAGCCGTCGCGGGCGACGCCCATGTCGCCTGTTGCCACGCCCTTGACCGCGCCGGTGTCGGTGTAGAGGATTTCGGTGGCGGCAAAGCCGGGGAAGAGGTCGACCCCGAGGCTTTCGGCCTGTTCGCCCAGCCAGCGCACGACGTTGCCAAGGCGGACGATGTAATTGCCTTCGTTGTGGAAGCAGGCGGGCAGCAGCCACTTGGGCGTGGCGCGCGCGCCTTTCTGGGTCAGGAACAGGAATTTGTCTTCGGTGACCTTGGTGTCGAGCGGCGCGCCTTTTTCCTTCCAGTCGGGGATGAGCTCGGTCAGGGCCTGGGGATCCATGACGGCGCCGGACAGAATGTGGGCGCCGACTTCGCCGCCTTTTTCCAGGACGCAGACGCTGATGTCGCGGCCTTTCTCGGCGGCCAGTTGCTTGAGCCGTATTGCCGTGGACAGTCCCGCTGCTCCGGCGCCTACGACCACGACATCGTATTCCATCGATTCGCGCTCAGACATTGAAATTGATCTCCAGTGTGTTTTATTGGGGGGCGGCCAGCCTGTGTGCGACCTGTCGGAAAAATTAATTCAAGCTTCAAGTGTACTGTCTGGCTAATTCGACGAACTAACCAGACAGCATATTAGTATTGCAGCTTGTTATGCGGTTTTCAAATTGCGGTCATTCAGTGCACGGCCTATTTATCCGCGAAAAATATATATTTTTGCCGCTATACTTGCGTTTAGGCTTTGGTGCTTTATTGTACCGATCAAGAACACGAAGGTGCGCTTATGCAGGTAGCAGATATTACTACGCCCAACCATAGGCTCGGCGGTGTCTTCCGTTGCGCCATGCCCGTGCGCTGGGGCGATCTCGACGCTCTCGGGCACGTCAACAATACCGTGTACTTTCGCTATGGCGAAGAAGCCCGCGCCAAACTGTTCGAGCAGGCCCGCATGAACCTGCCGGCCGCCAGGGTGGGCGTGCTGGTGCATGCTTCCTGCGACTTCATCAAGTCGCTGATGTATCCGGCCAATATTTCCATCAGCCTGACCCTTACCCGGGTGGGGCGCTCCAGCATGGAGTTCACTTTCCTGATCGAAGACGAGTCCGGCGTAGCCTACGCCCGGGGCAAGAACATTATTGTCTGCACCGATATGGACCGGGGCGAATCCGCGCCCTGGACGGCGGACGAACTCGAGCGGCTGACGTCGTGCTTCAGCCACTAGGCGGGATGCAATGCGCGGGCGATCCTCATGCAAAGCCGCCGGCGGCGGGCTTGCGGCAAGCGGTTCGCGCGCTATGTTTTTTGTAATCGGCCCGAAGGCGGTTGCGGCTTCCACAGCGGAAGCGGCGGCTGGCAAAGGGTATTTCAATAATGAGGGAATGGAGTAATGAATAAAGTCTATCCAAGTGCCGAGGAAGCACTGAAAGGCGTGGTCGCCGATGGCCAGACCATTGCCGTGGGCGGGTTCGGCTTGTGCGGACTGCCCGAGGCGCTTATTGCCGCGCTGCGCGATTCGGGCGTCAAGAACCTGACCTGCGTCAGCAACAACGCCGGCGTCGACGGGTTTGGCCTTGGCCTGCTGCTGGCAACGCGCCAGATCAAGAAAATGATCTCTTCCTACGTGGGCGAGAACAAAGAGTTCGAACGCCAGTACCTGGCCAACGAACTCGAGCTCGAGTTCACCCCGCAAGGCACATTGGCCGAAAAACTGCGCGCCGGCGGCGCCGGCATCCCGGCCTTCTTCACACGCACCGGCGTGGGCACCATCGTGGCCGAGGGCAAGGAGATCCGCGAATTCGACGGCGATCGCTACATCATGGAGCGATCGATCGTGCCGGACGTCTCGCTGGTCAAGGCCTATATGGCCGACCGCAGCGGCAACCTGGTGTTCCGCCGCACCGCCCGCAACTTCAACCCCAATGTGGCGATGGCGGGCAAGATCACGATAGTCGAGGTCGAAAAGCTGGTCGACACAGGGGCCATCGACCCTGACGACGTGCATTTGCCGGGCATCTTCGTGCATCGCATCGTGGTCAACGCCAGTCCCGAGAAACGCATTGAGCAGCGCACAGTCCGCAACGCATAAGGAGAAAGAATCATGGCATGGACAAGAGACGAAATGGCGGCGCGCGCCGCCCGTGAACTGCAAGACGGTTTCTATGTGAACCTGGGCATCGGCATCCCCACCCAGGTGGCCAATCATGTGCCCGAAGGCATGGAAGTATGGCTGCAGTCCGAGAACGGCCTGCTGGGCATCGGCCCGTTCCCCCGCGAAGACGAAATCGACGCCGATCTCATCAACGCCGGCAAGCAAACCGTGACGACGCTGCCCGGTTCGTCCATTTTTTCGTCGGCGGATTCGTTCGCGATGATACGCGGCGGTAAAATCAACCTGGCGATTCTTGGCGCCATGCAGGTTTCCGAGCGTGGCGACCTTGCCAACTGGATGATTCCCGGCAAGATGATCAAGGGTATGGGCGGCGCCATGGACCTGGTGGCCGGAGTCGGCCGGGTCGTGGTGCTCATGGATCATGTGGCGCGCAAGAAGGACGGCACCGAAGACTTCAAGCTGTTGCCCGAATGC
This sequence comes from Eoetvoesiella sp., assembly GCF_035555955.1. Classification (NCBI taxonomy): domain Bacteria; kingdom Pseudomonadati; phylum Pseudomonadota; class Betaproteobacteria; order Burkholderiales; family Alcaligenaceae; genus Eoetvoesiella; species Eoetvoesiella sp. The sequence continues at coordinate 12,699 of NZ_DATMGA010000061.1, forward strand.
ACCCTGCCGCTGACCGGAGTGGGTGTGGTCAACCTCGTCATCACCGACCTGGGCGTCATGGAAGTCACCGGCAACGGCCTCAAGCTCACCGAACTGGCTCCCGGCGTAAGCGTCAAGGAAGTCCAGGACAAGACCAAGGCCAAGCTGGACGTTTCGGCTGTCGCATAGCAAGGAAGGGCGCTGAAACCGGCGCGTGGCGCCTATTCCTGTGGAATAGGCGCTTTTTTATTCAAAGGACATATCGTGGGTAATACTGTTTTCGCGGAACGAGTTCAGGCCTTGCGCGCGGCCATGGCGGCGCGCAATCTGGGGGCATGCGTCGTGCCGTCGTCCGACCCGCATCTGTCCGAATACCTGCCCGAACACTGGCAGTCCAGGGCTTGGCTCAGCGGCTTCGAGGGTTCCGCCGGAACGCTGGTCGTCACGCCTTCGTTTGCCGGCCTGTGGACCGATAGCCGCTACTGGGAGCAGGCGGACCACGACCTGGAGGGGTCCGGCATCCAGACGATGCGCGCGGGCTCCGACAGTGTGCCGAGCGTGGTGGACTGGCTGGCGCGCGAACTGCCCGAAGGCAGCCGGGTCGCCCTGCATGGCCAGGCCCTCAGCGTGTCGATGCACCGCAACTGGCAATCCACGCTGGACGCCCGCGGCATACGGTTGGTGTGCGAACTGGATTTGCCCGGCGAGGTCTGGAAGGATCGGCCTGCCTTGCCTCAGGCCCCGGTGTACGAGCACGAGGCGCCTTTTGCTTGCCGCACCCGGGCGGGCAATCTGGCGGCCGTGCGCCAGTCCATGGCCGAACGCAAGGCCGATTGGCATTTCATTTCCACCCTGGACGATGTTGCGTGGCTGTTGAACCTGCGCGGCAGCGACGTATCGTACAACCCCGTCTTCCTGGCGCATGCGCTGATTGGACGCGACACGGCGCGCTTGTTCGTGGCGCCGGGAAAAGTCAGCGAGGATCTGGCGCGGGCGCTTGGGCGCGACGGCGTCGAATTAGCGGCCTACGATGCCGCGGGCGAGGCGCTGTCCTGCCTGCCTGCGGGGCAGACATTGCTCATCGACCCGGCCCGCACGACCATCGGTGTTATCGGCGCCGCCGCCTATGTCGACAAGGTCGAGGCCGTCAACCCGTCGCATCTGCTCAAGTCGCGCAAGAGCGCCGCGGAAATCGACCACGTGCGCCGCGCGATGGAGCAGGACGGGGCGGCGCTGTGCGAATTCTTCGCCTGGTTCGAGCAGGCGCAGGGCGTCGAGCGCATAACCGAGCTGACCATCGACGAAAAAATCACCCAGGCGCGCGCGCGCCGCGAGAACTTCGTCACGCCCAGCTTTTCCACGATCGCGGCGTACAACGCCAACGGCGCCATGCCGCACTATCACGCGACCGAGCAGGCGCATGCCGTCATCGAAGGC